>JBARKD010000853.1:0-3342 GCA_049800615.1 Acidobacteriaceae bacterium
ATTCTGTCGCGCCAGAAAATACACCCAGGCGGCATTTGTCCCCACAATTGCCGATAGCGGATCGTCCGTTTGCGCAAGCGTTGCTTCCCTGATTGCATCGGACATTCGCCCCATCACCGCCAGATTAAAACCACGCCACGAATGCGCCATTGCATAGTTGGGGTCTCCCTGCAGAGCGCTGGCAAACTCCTTTTCGGCCGCAGCTCCGTCCCAGTCATAATAAAAGTGAACGAACCCAAGTGTCGCGTGCGCCTCCGCCAACCCACTATCCAGCTCGAGCGCGCGGATCGCTGCTGCTTTTGCTTTCGGAAACGCTTCGTTCGGCGGAAGTACGGTATACAGGCCTAACATGGCGTACGAATCTGCGATTCCAGCGTAGGCTTCCGGATAAGCGGGGTCCAGTTCAATGGCACGCCGGAAATTACTCAAGCCTTTCTTTAGTCCATCACTGGTTCTCTCATTCCAGAAATAACGTCCTCTTAGGTACGCCTGATAGGCTTCGCTGTTCGAGCTCCGCCGCTTCGCCAGGCGCTCGTTTTGTTCCCCAGCCAATTCCACCTGAATGGAACCCGCCACGCGCGCTGAAACCGCATCTTCTACGGCAAAAAAGCTTGTGAATTGCTCATCGAACGTGTCCGACCATAGCTGCATGCCATCTACAACGCGAATCAATCGCGCCGTCACCCGCACCCGATCCGTCGATCTCTGGATGCTGCCATCAAGGACAGCGTCTACGTTTTGCTCCCGCCCTACTGCTCGCGGATCCTGGGCGATGTTCTGATATTTTTGAATTGCTCTCGTAGGTCGCGTCGCAATCCGTCCCGCGCTGCCCAGCTTGGTGATCAACGCATCGGCCATTCCTAAACCCAGGTTTTCATCGCCCGTGCTGGTGCCCATTGTCTCGAACGGCAGTACTGCCAACGATTTGATCTCCAATCGCTTCATACCGTGAATGGTCGGTTCCGTTCTCCACCCTATTCCGAGGGTCAAGAGGATTCCTCCCACGACCGCGACGACGGAGGCAACTCTAAACGTGAGTACGCCCAACTCTGAATTGCTCCCGCGACGCGCCACGGCCTCTTGCAGAGCGGGGACGGGCGCCGCATTTTCTTCTCGACCGACAGCTTCCTCGACTGGCAACAGTGTTATCTCACCCACGAATCGATACCCGTGTTTAGGAACTGTCTGTATATAAGCGTGCTCGCCAAGAACCTTGCGTAGGATGGAAACCATTACATACAGATTCCCTTCCTCCACGAACGTGTCCGGCCACACGGCCCGGATTAACTCCTCCTTATCCAATAATCGGCCGTGGTTCTGCACCAGCACCAACAAGACATCGAAGGCTTTGGGAGTTAGAGATACAGCTTGGCCGTCACGAAGGAGGTCGTGAGCAACTGGATCTACTACAAAGGGCCCGAACGCGAATTGACGTTGGCAATCGTTCATGACTGCCTCCTACAACGCGATCATTACCGCGAAACGTATTGACAATCCGTACCCAGCTAATCGGTGACGATAGCAAAAGTCCCCATTGTCGGCTGAGTTTCTTAACAGTCTTTTGTGCCCGCGTTGCGGGAATCAAAGAATAATGTCCGGATTGTTCACTAGCTGCCTCAAACGATTCTTAAGAATTTTTGAAGACTTTCAAAAGGACTTTCGAAACTCACTTTTGCTAATAACAATCATGAACAGGACTCGTGAAACCGTTCCGGTCGATTGGAGTCTCTGCCGGGCTTTGTACGCGCGCCGAATTATAGACATAAGAATGATCATGTGCAACGTTAATTGTGAATCTCTTTTGGTTGTCGATCTTTTGGACCCCGGATTCAGCTCGCTTCAGTCTCGACGGAAAATCGATTCTATTCCAGGTGGATAGCCTTCAAAAGGGAGCAGCATGAAACTATTAAACTCGAACACTTTTCTGATAAGCCTGCTGGCGCTTGCGTGTCTCATGTGTGAAATGAGTGTTGAGGTCAATGCGCAGGAAAAGGAGAAAGCAAAGACAGGGGCCGACGCGGTGCCCGGAATCGATTGGTCGGTCGATCAACTCAAACAAGCAGTTGCGCCGGTGCGACCCGGCCGTGTCCTGCTTCCGGAAAAGTGGCCCAACAACGCGAGGGTTGCCGTCGTCATCAGCTTCGACATTGATAACGAATCTTATCCCCTGTCAACAGGCGTCACCGCACCCGGACCGTTATCCGACGCGGAGTACGGCGCTACGGAAGGGTTGCCCCGCATCATCGCAATGCTGGATCGCTTTAGTGTTCCAGCCACATTCTTCACCCCGGCGGTCAGCGCGATCCTCGCGCCCGAAATGGTTCCCCAAATCTTGAAATCCGGAAAGAATGAAGTCGCGCTGCACGGCTGGGTTCACGAATCCGTGGACGTGCTCAATGACGGCGCTCAGGAAGAAAGACTTTTGGGTCAGGCCGTCGACTATCTTACAAAAGTATCGGGAAAGAAACCGGTAGGTTCTCGGACCGGGAGCTGGGCCTTCAGCCCCTACACAATCTCCGTCGACCAAAAGCTCGGCTTGACGTATGACAGCAGCCTGATGGCCATGGATGTACCCTACGAGATCAGCTCGAATGGCAAGGACACCGGCATTGTGGAACTTCCCGTAACCTGGGTAGCGGATGACGGGATTTATTTTGGCCCGAACGGAGATTTGCCTTCTCCCAACCTGATTTTCCAGGTCTTCCAGGATGAATTCGACATGGCCTATCGCGAAAGGTCTTTCGTTATGCTTACCTTTCATCCTAACGCCGAACGTCGTTCCCGCTTTCTCTATCTCGAGCAACTCATTGCCTATATGAAAACGAAACCAGGCGTCTGGTTCGCCACCGCCGAACAGGTGGTCAAGTGGATCAAGTCGAATCCCACGACAGACTCGCCCTTCAGTCGCATGCTTGAACGACAATAAAAATGCTTAGCTACATCACAGTCAGCCTCGCTGGCGATGAGCGCCGATTTGCTAGCTTGCATAAGCAAATATTCTGTATCAGTTCAAAGATGACCGCGTCGACCGCAAGTCCACCTTGGCACGCAAATTCTCAGCGGATCGTCGCCTAGCAAGTCGTGCCGCCACGGCTTCACTCGCCGCAGGCATTCCTAATCATTTGGCAAACAGCAATTGCGAAGCGCCGAAAGAACGTCAGTGAAATTGGTCTAGAAAGAAGCCGCGAATGGGTGTACACAGCTGCGGAAACGGACCAAGGCCGCGGCCAGCTAACTGCAGGTGATTTGTATATCTACATCTATTTAGGACTTCATTTATTGCGGCTGTTGCATGCGCCCGAAAGGCGAGTCTACCGTCGGGTTGGACTTCACCCATTTCGC
>JBARKD010000854.1:0-4589 GCA_049800615.1 Acidobacteriaceae bacterium
TTTGCCTGGGCCTTGCCATCCCGCATCACCTCGATCCGCTTTTTTATCTTTGTATTCTGGTTGCCTACCACGCGGTCTTTTCGCTTTCTCAGGGAACAGTTATCTGGGTATATCTCAGCGAGTTGTTTCCGGCGGGGTCACGCGGCAAAGGTCAGGGTTACGGCTCGTCAGTAACCTGGATTGCCAATGCTATTCTGATTTCAATCTTTCCGGTTCTGCAGCACGCTTCATCTGTTCCTGTCTTTTATCTTTTCTCGCTGACGATGGCTCTGCAGGTTGTTGTGGTGAGTGTTTGGTATCCCGAAACCAGGGGCAAAGCCCTTGGCTCGATCGCCGCACCGGAAAGAGCTGGTGGGAATTGGCTGTAACACCCTTGTGGACGGGATGCGCAAAGACATAGTGCTGAAAAGATCGCAAGTTCCCACACTCGTCGATGTTGCCCGGGAAGCCGGCGTCTCGCTCAAAACCGCCTCGCGCGTTCTTAACGGATCCAAGAACGTCAGCCAGGAAAAGGCACAAAAAATCCGCGATGTCATGGAGAGACTCGGCTATCGGCCGAACGAACTGGCGCGAGGACTTAAGGCGAAGAGATCCGCAGCGATCGGAATGATCGTGCCCAATCTTGCTGACCCATTCTTCGCCAATGCCGTCCACGCAGTGCAGGAAGTCGCGCGGATGAATGGGTATGTCGTCATTCTCGCCAGCTCCGGGGGAGAAATCGGTATGGAACGATCTGAGATCGAAAGCCTGGTCGGCCGGCAAATCGATGGCCTGGTGGTCGCTCCCGTGGATAGCCAAACCGATACTTTCAGCGACATCATACCCGCGGGGGTTCATGCAGTAACCTTCGACCAGGTGCTGCGAGCTTCTGATCTTGATTCCGTGACGGTGACCAATCGCAAGAGTGCACGAGAGGCCACGGAGCACATGGCCGGTCATGGTTTGCAAAGAATTGTTGCCATTGGCGCACGCCCAAAGCTCTATACCTGCAGGGAACGCGTTGCCGGCTACCGCGCAGGGATGAAAAAAGCGGGGTTGCAGCCAAGAGTGTGCCTGGTGGAGCACGAGAGCTTGTTGGTAGGCGAATGGCTCGCGGAAGAAGTCTTCCGGGCGCAGAATGCCGACGCCATCTTCAGCTTGAACTGGGTTTCTACCATGCTCACTCTGCGCGCTTTGCGACAACTGGGGAAAAAAGCGGGTTGCGATATACCAATGTTTTCATTCGACGATTTTGAACTCGCAGACATGTTGACGCCGGGCCTGTCGGTGGTTCGACAGCCGGTTGAGACGCTGGGACGCGAAGCGGCAAAGCTCCTGTTCGAACGCCTGCGCGGCCGGGGCGGGCGATCCCGGTCGGTAGTGCTGTCCACTAGCTTGATCGTTCGCCAGTCCTGCGGGTGTCGCGGTGAAGGAACGACGATTGGCTTGCCTGGATCCGCTGGCCTTTTAAAGCCAACCGGGCTTGGCGATGTCGAATAACTCGTCTCGCTTCGACCAACTGCAAATTTTTCATAGATTAGCGGCGCAACAAGGCTGCAGGAGTTCAATAAGGAACTCTCGCGGCGAAAACCCACCCTGTGCCGCCTTTTGTGTACACCACTCCGTAATGCCACTGAAATAGGGGTAAGTGTAAGTTTGGCTTCACCTTAGAGGGTGAATGCAAATGGGGTTGACAACGATGTCAATTGAGGCTTATTGTGCTCTGCGATAAAGGTCTTACCCCTTGGCGCGAAGCAGAACGGCGCGACCGGATTGCTCGCAACTTGCAGCCCCGAAAGTTACGTTTGTTCCTCAACCCAGGCACGTAACGATGAAACGTTGAAACAAAATCGGCCATGAAATAGAAGTTCCGCAGGTCAGGGAGATCCAAGTGGCACCGTATGTGAGCGTATTGAGCGCCGCTCTATGGACCACTGGCCGTTCGGAAAAAAGATCCTTTTACCGGCCGGCAAGGAAAGGGTGAGCAGAACTGATGAAGCCCCGAGTCTGCTCGAACTTGAAGGGTGGGGGGAAATCAGGCGGAGCGGTTTGGGCGGCGGCTCTTTTTAGTTTGCTGTTGCAGTTTCAGGTCGCGGCGCAGAATCAGAACGGCCGCAAAGGAACCATTGCCATCCAGGGGCAGACGCTGGATTTTCCGGACCGGCCGAAATATCCCCAGGAAATGATCGATCGGGGTAAGACGACCTACGGTGTGAGTTGTTCTTTCTGCCATGGCTCCGATGCCAGAGGTGGTGAGGTGGGGCCGAATTTGTTGCGTTCCGCGGTGGTTCTTCAGGATCAAAACGGTGAACTGATCGCGCCGATCGTTCACGGCGGACGAGCCCAGCAGGGTATGCCCCGGGTGGATATCACGGATGAGCAAATAAAGGAGGTAGCAGCGTGGCTGCACCACTTTAATGCGACCGGCAAGACTGTCATGTACAACGCGGCGGAGATTAACATTCTTACCGGGAACGCCAAGGCCGGCGAAGTCTATTTTGAAAAGACCTGTGCCTCCTGCCATTCGGCCACCGGAGATCTGGCCGGGATAGGTTCCCGCATTACAGAGCCCAAAGCGCTACAGCAAACCTGGTTGCTACCCGGGGGCGAGGGCGGCTCGGGCAAATACTCCGCGAAGTCTCTTGGACTGAATATTCCTCCGATCACTGTGACCGTGACGTTACCCGACGGCAAGAAGATCGAGGGTAATCTCGTCAGCATCAGCGACTTTTATGTGGGACTTAACAATGAAACGGACGGCCCGCAAGGGTTCCGTCGCGACGGCGACGTCCCTAAAGTTGAAATTCATGATCCGCTCGCGCCCCATCGCGAGCTTCTGCAGAAAATCGCGGACAACGACGTTCATAACGTGACGGCATTCCTGGTGACCTTGAAATGATCACAGTAGCCAGGAATTTCCTTCTTATTCTTGCCATGGTGCTGGCGCCCGGCGCCGTGATGGCCCAGTCGTTCGAGCCAGCCAAGGGTCTTGATTCACAGCAGATCTTGAATCCACCTCCCGATGCGTGGCTGACTTATTCCGGTGATTATTCCGGCCGCCGCTACAGCCCGCTCACGCAATTGAACCAAAGCAACGTGAAGAATCTATCGCTGGCCTGGGCGACGCGTGTGGTTGTCGGATCGGAAGGCCCGGTGGGCGCCCCTCCCGTGATTGTTGGTGGGACAGAGCAGGGCGTGGACGCACGCTATCCGGTGACTGTGAAGGGCGCCATCCTGCAGGTAGGAGGCATCCTGTATGTGACCTCGCCGGACAATGCGTGGGCCCTGGATGCGCGCGATGGCCACGAGATCTGGCACTACTACTGGAAGACCAAGGGCGGAACCCACACGGGCAATCGTGGCGTGGGCATGTGGCATACCTGGGTCTATCTTGAAACACCCGACAACTACCTGCTTTGTCTCGATGCTAAAACGGGCAAGGAGCGATGGCGCAAAGAGATCGCCAGCTTTGACCTGCAATACTTCTCGTCGATGTCGCCGATTGTGGTCGGCAACCATCTCCTGGTGGGCACGGGAGACGACATGGACGAACCCGGCATGCTGGAGTCCTATGATCCTGACACCGGTGATCTGCAGTGGCGGTTCTATACCGTTCCCATGAAAAAGGGCGACCCCGGCGCAGAAACGTGGGCAAACATCGATGCCGCGGCTCACGGTGGGGGCAATGTGTGGGCACCTGGCTCCTACGATCCAGAGACCCACTTTTATATCTTCGGAACCGGCAACCCCTCGCCTGCCTACACATCGCAAACTCGCGGCCCCGGTGACAACCTCTACACATGTGCTCTGCTCGCGGTCAACGTGGACACGGGAAAACTGGCGTGGTGGTTCCAGACCTCTCCGCACGACACGCATGACTACGACTCGGCGCAGACGCCTGTTCTCTTCGATGGAGAGTTCGACGGCAAGCCGCGCAAATTAGTAGCTACGCTTGCGCGCAATGGCTTCTTCTTTACCCTGGACCGTGTGACCGGCGAGCACCTCGTCACCAGCAAGATCACCGACACGGTGAACTGGGATATGGGCATCGGCAAGCGCGGGGAGCCGATCCGCAATCCAGCGAAGGACTACGATATTGGCGGAGCGATCGTCTCTCCAAATGGTCTTGGCGTGACCAATTGGACACCGCAAAGCTATGATCCGGTGACCAGGCTTTTCTATGCTCATGTCGCTGAGACCTACAGCATCCGTTACCTGGGCACGCTCGATCCAAAGGGAGCGATGGGCCTTACCGGCGTTCCCGGCGCCGATATGGGCTCCCGTGGCAATCGACTGGTTGCGGTCGACTACAAGACGGGCAAGATCGTCTGGAGTCACCGCTATGCCGGCGTTGGCGGCATCGACGTTCGGGGCGACTTTCCCGGTCTGCTGACGACAGCGGGCAAGTTGCTTTTCGCTACCGATCCGAATGGTGACCTGGTCGCGCGCGATCCTCTGAACGGCAAACCACTTTGGTACACGAAAATCCATCCCACCAGCGCAGCAGAGACCTACATGCTCGACGGGCACCAGTACATCCTGGTGGGTGCGGGAGACATGGTATACGCGTTTGTTCTGAACTAGTAACTGACGTTTGAAGGTGAAGAGAG
>JBARKD010000855.1:0-2975 GCA_049800615.1 Acidobacteriaceae bacterium
CATCCGGTTGGGTCAGTGAATCCGGATGGCGTCCCCGTCACCTTCGCGGCACCAGTGACCGACAAGGCCACTGCCATCGCGCTGCTCGGCAGCCCGCAATACAACATCTATGGTCCCGGCTACTACCAGGTCAACATGTCGTTGTTCAAGAGCTTCTCAACCTGGCACGAACAGAGCCTGCAGTTCAGAGCGGATGCTTTCAACGTCTTGAATCACCCAACCCTCGGAACCCCGAATGCTTCAATGAATGCGAACGGAGGCCTGATCTCGGGACCAAAGTTCTTCCAGAACAACACACCGGATGCGCGCTTCTTCCAGCTTGCATTGAAGTATTTGTTTTAGCGATCACGAAACCCGAAGGGAAACGGCTTCTCTTTAGGGGAAGCCGTTTCCCTTCTAACCGTTGTTGCGTCATCATTCTTCACCCACCTCGATCGGAGAACCATGTCGCAGTCTTTTGCCTTTTGTCTTCTTTTGCTCTTGGCAGTTTCGGATCCGCCGGCGGTTCACGCCCAATCAAACCCTATTAGATTAAGTTCGCCGGATCATCAAATCGCTCTGGATTTCCATGTGCAGCCAGGCACGAACAAGCAGGCCGCTGAGCCAGACGGTCAGCTCGTCTACACGGTCACGTTTCACCAGAAGAAGATCTTTGAGGATTCGGCACTGCGCCTTGAACTCGCAAATCAAGCCCCTCTTGGCGCGGCCGTTCACATCGCTAGCGCAACCCCCGGTTCGGGAGCGGACGACTACAGTCTGCTTGCCGGCAAGACGTCTGCGGTTCATGACGCGTACAACAGCCTGATCTTACAGGTTGGGGAGAGCAGTAGCCCGGGCCGCGTTTTTGAGATCGAGGCCAGGGTCTACAACAGTGGGCTGGCGTTTCGATATCGTGTCCCGGCACAAGCTACGCTGTCGCAGCATCAGCTGACGCAGGAGGATACCGAGTTTCGTCCGGTAATGGATGCGGACGCGTGGGCACTACGGCTACCTAACTATCAAAGTGGCTATGAGAGCGAATACGTTCCCCAGGTTCTGAGCGCCCTCAGCAATCAGGGCGGTGTTTCAAGCTACATCCTCAACGGCGCACCCATGTTGCTGCACATGCCTGGCCTGGGGTGGGCAGCGGTAGGCGAAGCGGACCTAGAGGGCAACGCCGCGATGTATCTGGAAAACCCAACCGGCAACTGGACCGGCCATTACCTCGTGAGCAAGATATCCCCGGCGCTGGACGGAAAAGGGCCAGCCATCGATCGAAGCCTGCCCCACACGAGCGCATGGCGCGTAATCCTGATCGGCGACACTCCAGGCAAACTCGTGGAGTCGAACCTCATCACCGATCTCAACCCTCCAAACCGTATAGAGGACACGAGTTGGATCCACCCGGGGAAAGCTTCCTGGAACTGGTGGAATGGCGATCTGGGACCGGATGGTCGATCGGCATACACCACGAAGAACATGGAATACTACGTCGATTTCGCTGCAGAATCCGGGTTTCCATACATGATGCTTGATGCTGGCTGGTCAGATCGCGACATCACGAAGATGCGCGGCAATGTCGATGTGCCTGAGCTGGTGCAGTATGCTGCGAAGAAGAACGTGAAGGTCTGGATATGGTTGTATTCGAAGTCCGTCGCCGAACAGATGCAACAAGCGTTCCCTCTCTATGAAAAGTGGGGAGTTGCGGGGGTGAAGATCGACTTTGTCCTTCGCAATGATCAACAAGGGATTCAGTGGTACTACGACGTTGCAAAGCTCGCGGCCGAACACCATCTGATGGTGGATTTCCACGGCGCGACACAGCCCTGGGGTATTCAAAGAACCTATCCGAATGTTCTCAATTTCGAAGCCGTGCTTGGTCTTGAGAACAACAAGGCGGGCCGCCGCGATGGCCCAATCAACCGCACAACATTTCCGTTCACGCGCATGTTGAGCGGTCCAATGGACTACACCCCTGGCGGCTTTGAGAATGTCACACGAGAGGATTTCGTTGCCCGGGATAAGAGTCCGATGGTTATGGGGACGCGGGCGCAGCAGCTCGCCCTCTATGTGGTATTCGAAGAGCCCCTGGCGATGGTGTCCGACGCACCATCGGCCTACGCGAATCAGCCCGGTTTTCGCTTCATCAAGGACGTACCCACGAAATGGGACGCCATTCAGGTGTTGAATGGTGAGCCGGGTGAATTTGTCACCATCGCGCGGCGTCACGGCGACGACTGGTATCTAGGGAGTCTCACCAACTGGACGTCACGTTCCTTGCGCATCTCTCTGCAATTTCTCGGAAAAGGAACGTACAAGGCCGAGCTTTATGAAGACGCCGCAGATGCTGGCCAGAATCCTAAACATGTTTCCATACGCCAGCAGAATGTGCGAAGCAGCGATACTCTCACCTTGCACTTGGCCAGTGGCGGCGGTTGCGCCATCCGATTCGTGCTGGTGAAATGATGAGAAACTACTTCGCGAAACTTCCCGCAGAGCCGGCGAGCCGATTGGCGAAGAGTGGAAGATTGCTGCGCAGAATGATGTGTGGTGCGAAGCGGTGCACCTTGATGGGCGTGTCCTTATCGGCAAGATGAGCGATAAGCGTCTCGAATGCGGTTTTACCCTGCGCTTCCGGACGCTGGTAGAGCGTCGCCAACACTTTTCCAGACTCCAAAAGCGGTACGAGCTCCGGAAAAAGATCAGTCGCAATCACCTGCACACGACCGAGAAGCTTCAGCTCCTCAAGCGCCCGTAGCACCGGAAGGCTGTTTGCCGTGCTGATGTAGATCGCATCCGGGCGTGCTTTGGTCTTCAACAAAGCGATGGATTGCCGATAGGCATCTTCCGGGCTTTCGTGGGACTCAACCACGGGGAGAAGGGTCAAATGGGGAGCCAGCATTGCCAGAGTCGCAGCAAATCCGCGAAGCTTCTCGGCGTGATCAAAGGTGGCCAAATCACCGGTGATCGTTGCGACACGAGACGCAGCTTGGAGC
>JBARKD010000856.1:0-5964 GCA_049800615.1 Acidobacteriaceae bacterium
GGACAACACCATTCAGCCGTGGCGGGTGGCGGGCGATGGGAGCGTGCACAATGCGATTTAAAGCGGTTTCGCAATTACTGTGGCCTGATAAAGATCGCGAGGAGTGGTTTTCCTTGGGAGAAAACCACGAAAAGGTCCCTGGCTTCGGTTTACACCAATTGCGAAACCGCAGTCGTATTCTGCTTCCGGCGCTGATCTTGGGTGCGTGCGCCGCAACTTGGGCCCAATCGCCGACCTATGGCGTGGGAAGAACCCCGACACCCGAGGAGATTCGCGCCGAGGATATCACTATCAGTCCGGACGGGACCAATCTTCCACCGGGAAAAGGAACGGCAAAGGAGGGCGCGGCGATTTTCGCCCAGAAATGCGCGATGTGCCACGGACAGAACGGTTCGGCCGGGCGGGCTCCGATGTTGATCAAGCCGGCCACGCCTGTGAAGAGCACAACGCCATGCCTTGAGCCCTGCATTTCGCCGGGAAGTGTCATGGCGCTGCATGCGCCTTACGCGACTGTTATATGGGACTACATCAATCGCGGCATGCCCTTCATGCTGGAAGGCTCGCTCAAGCCGGACGAAGTGTACTCCCTAACCGCGTTCCTGCTCTACAAGAACGGTGTGATTCCGGAGGATGAAGTCCTCGCCCAAACGACGCTGCCCCAAGTGAAAATGCCGAATCGAAACGGTTACGCCATACCAGACTGGAAGCCGGGCATGCCGCGGCCGTTTCCGAACGCGCACTAAAAGTGCCACTGCCTTCGGGCTTGCGGAGAGTTTCGGCACGTACTCGGGAACGCGAAAATTATTGTCCCAACTGACGATTGCGAGTAGGCTCAGGCTCATTCTGACTCAGGAGTATCCGTGCATAGACCCTGGTGCGCAATCCTATGCTGTTTTGCTACCTCTGGTCTGCTTTGCCTGTCGCAGACCTTGCCTGCCGGCCCTGGTTCAAAAGCGATTGCCGTTCATGCGGGACATCTCTTTGATAGCGACACCGGCGCCCTGAGCGGGCCGGTGACCGTTACCATCAGTGGCGGCCGTATCACTGCCGTGGCGCCAGGCAACAGCCCGGTCGCGGACGCCGAGATAATCGACTTGGGTGCCGCGACTCTGATGCCCGGGCTGATCGATGCCCACAAACATATGGACAGTCCTCCTCACTTCGTCATGAACCTATACGAGCAGGAGTTGACCATCTCCGACGCAGAAGTTGCGGTTGGAGCGAGTGCGACAGCGCGCAAGCTGTTGGATGAGGGGTTCACCACTGTGCGTAACGTGGGCTCCGCCGGCGGCTTGGATCTTGCGATCAAACGGGCGATCGATCGAGGATGGATCGCTGGCCCGCGCATGATCGTGTCATTAGAGCCAATTTCCTCATCCGGGGGGCATAGTGATCCGCGAGACGGGATCGATCCCTCTTGGACAAACAAGGATTGGGGCGGCTCGGTTGCCGATGGTCCGCTGGAAATCACCAAGGAGGTCCGGGAGCATCGGCGGCGCGGTGCACAAGTCATCAAGATCATGCCCTCCGGCGGGGTACTTTCCAGCGGCGATGACCCAAAAGCGCAAACCATGACCAACGACGAGATCAAGGCGGCGATTGATACCGCCCACTCGCTTGGGCTGAAGGTTGCGGCGCACGCTCACAGCAAGGCTGCCATCGACAATACGGTGCGGCTGGGCGTCGATTCCATCGAACACGGCACCTATGCGGATCAGGAGAGCTTTGCTCTCATGAAAGAGCACGGCGCCTATCTTGTGCCGACGCTCCTGGTAGCGGACCAAATCCTTCGTGAAGCCGAGGCGCACCCTGAGGAGTTCTCGGCGTCGTCGCGCGAGAAGATGAAAGTGGTAGCCCCTTTGATGGCTGCCATGCTCAACGGGGCATACAAGGCTGGGGTTAAGATCGCCTTCGGCACCGATACGACGAATGAGAGCAATGCGCATGAGTTTGTTCTGATGGTGAAGGCAGGAATGGCCCCCAGGGACGCACTTCTTGCTGCCACGCGAAATGCGGCAGACCTGCTTGGCATGAAAGGCACGGCTGGTTGTGTGAAGGCGGGTTGTTTCGCCGATCTTGTTGCTGTGAATGGCGATCCCACGGCTGAGATCTCGACTATGGAACACGTGCAGTGGGTGATGAAAGGCGGCGTTGTCTATAAGCGTCACGGTATCCCGGTTGCATTGAGCGATCAGTCGGACACGCCGGGCCTTAGCCCGGTTACGGAGCAGTAGCTGCTGTCACCAGGAGACGCGCGGTTTCCGTCGGCTACGCAAATCGCACTGGCGAAGAATTCCGGACTGTCCCGCTTATGCTTTCGTCTTGGGCGATATGGCCTAGATGCAGTGAACCATTCAGAAAGATCCAAAAGAAAGGAAAGTTGACCACAGGAAACAGGGCTAGACTGAGGTCACACTCACTCGGCCTACTCCGTGGATTGGTATTCTGCCAGTTGATGATTGGTTGTAGCGGAGGCAGCAACTACGAATCGGAAACAATCCCAATGAGCGAGAAGGGTTGGCTCATATGGTCCATAGCACACGGCGCGTTGTTCTGCAGCGTGTAGGGTTGATCATGGCTCTACCGGTAGTCGCACTCGTCCTACTGGGCTGGTCGGGACCGGTGGACAACGAACCGCCGATTACAGTGAGTTCGACGATACCTGACGAGCTCAATCCACCTTTTATCCATAATTTCGGGGGCGCCCCGAACGCGACCCCGGCGCAGGCCGCGGCCTTCTCGTGGCAGGAGTTCATCGCGCTCAACTGGCCTGCCACGAAACAGAGCGGAATGCAGAACCAGCGCGACACGCCGTCCAAAGCGTGCCGCTTCGGTGACCCGGATTGCACCGGGCCGACGGTCTGGGAGACCTTTCGCGGCAAAGTCGAGATTTTTCCGGGCGCAGGCAGCCCGCCGGGATATTCCTGGGACGGCCCGTCGTTTGGATATGACGCGCTGCCGCAGTACAAGTATCAGTATGCTGTCGCGGCCTGCGATCCGGCACAGGCGTCGGATCCGGTACCCTGGGTCAATCTCGACGAGATCGATCAGATCACCCTGGACAGCATGTATGCGGGCGCCGCTCCAGATGACGGTTCGCCCGGCAACAGCTCGCCGCATTTGATCCGTTTTCTGGCCAAGGGCAATCGCGCTGAATACGTCTACGTGGCCAAGAACAGCTCGCCAACGGATCCCAACGACCAATGGTGGTCGAGCGTGCCGCCCGATGTAGTAGCAAGAACCAAGGCCTATCTCGCGTCGAAGATGGCAAGCCCACGCGCGGGCAGCAGGACAATGGTCAGCCTGCCGTATAACACGATAGAAATGAAAGCGGGATGGCGCCTGCTTAGCGAGGACGAGATCGCCTCCGGGCACTTTCACACGCAGACTGTTCGGTTTTACGAAAATGGAAGCACCACGAGCTACTGCTATCGCGACGCTACCTGGGGCTTGGTAGCCTTGCACATTATTCAAAAAACCCCCTCCGCTCCCTACTTTATCTATGCCACCTTCGAACAGACCGACAATATCTTGACTAAAGACGGCCAACCTGTCGAGGATGTGGACGGCAATGTTCTGCATCCGTCAACGCTACCGGCCACCTACCCGCAGGAATGTTTGGTCGATCCGCAGCCACCGCCGGGACCGATGGACGAGAAGGCTAGCAGCGCAGGCTCAGTGATTTTGACCTCGAACCCCAAGAACTGCGCGCCATTGCCGGTAGATCGTTATTGCGAGGAGCCAGGCTCGCGGCTTTACTACCACAACGCCCAGGGCGCCCAGCCCGTTCCCAGCGGAGGCAACATTTGTGTCAATGGGCGTGAGAACCTCATCCCCGGGTACGTAATCGACGCCAATAAACAGGCGCACGCGGCCATCAGCGAATATGCTCAACAAAATGGGATAGAGTCTACGCCCTGGCTCTATTACAAGCTGATCAACGTGCAATATTTTCCTTATGATAAGGTCATTACGACGCCAACGCCGAACGGCTCCCCCTATGAGAGCAGTCCACCCTTCACAGCAGCTAACCCGGCGCCGTCGAGTTACTATCTGGCAAACATAGTTGTCGAAACCAATCGTTCGCTGCAGCTTTTCAGCGGAGGGCTGTCGCCTCAACCTTCGGCCGCCGTAGCGACAAGTTGGAACGTGGACGGCACGCAACACAAGAACACGTATTATGGCGGCCATTTCTACGCCATGGGCGGTTGCATGGGATGTCATGGCAGCCAAGGCCAGAACCGCTCCCAAGCAGCGGGCGACTTCAGCGTGATCCTAGCCGTGGGACGCGTGCTTGAGCCGGGATTCCCGCCCGATTGAGACGCCGCCGAGCTGCGGGGAAATGTGGCGAAATGTGGGGGACGGCATGGACGGCATACCTAATACTGCTCGCGAAAATCTTTGCGGGTTAATAGGTATAACATGTCCACGTATTTCCTATAGTGTGGGCACGCGCACGAAGCCTAACGTCGCCGGCCCAACAGTGGAGTCCTGATACGTTCCCGTGATGCCTCCAAAATCGTTGATGCCCCAGACGAGCGTGTTCGTTGCACCGGGGTAATTGAACACGACGATTCTTCCCCGCCTTGTGCGTACAAAGCCGCTGGACCCTGATGCTGGGTCGAAATAGCTGCCCGTGGCGGCGCCCTTGGCGTTGATGCTTTGGGGCGATGTTTGTGTGCTGCCCGGAGGATCGAACGTCGTGATCGTGCCTTGCCGGGAGCGCACAAACCCATGGGTGATCTGACTCGGGGTGACCATGCTTGTGTCACTGTAGTAGCCGGCGATTGTCCCCTCTGCATCGATGCTGGTCGGGGACGTCAGGACGCTCTCCGGAGGGTCGAACGAGGTGAACCCTCCGTGCGAATCCCGCACGAACCCATGTTGACTGCCACCGGCCGTGTACCATCCGACGACGATCCCCTCATTGTTAATGCTACTTGCGAAGGTGTTTGTGCTCCCTGGCGGATCGAAAGACGTGATCCCACCCTCCGGGGATCGCAGGAAGCCGTGCTGCACGCCGCTTGCGTCAACGTAATATCCCGTGGCGGCGCCCCTGTCATTTATGCTCCACGCCAACGTTTGGTTTCCCCGATAATCGAACGTGGCAAAGTCTCCCCGCCGCGAACGCACGAAGCCTTGGCCGCCGCTAGAGCCCTGAAAGTACCCAGCGATAGCCCCAGCCGCGTTAATGCTTTTGGCTATTGTGAAAGTGCTCCCAGGAGGGTCGATCAAAGTGATTGCCCCCCAGGCATCACGCACAAAGCCATGGTAACTGTTGGTCCCTTGGGCGCAGTAGCCGGCGACGCTAAAAAACGTGTTGATGCTCTGCGGATAGGTGTCGAGATATCCCGGAACCTGGAAGCTAACATAGAAAGCCGGGCCCTCGAAAGCCCGGTCTTCAGGCGCTGTTTCTTGGGCAAACGCCGTTGCGGCAACCACTAATAGGGCGAACATGCATCCGGCAGCAATTAGAAAGCAAGTTGTCTTCCCGGAAGAAGTCATGTGAAATTCCCCCTTAACGTGCGCTCCACCTTTTTGAACGCCCAACTTGGCCCGATCGAATTTGTTCAACTTCCTAATGCCGCCGTCATTCAACGCGCAAAGTCCGGCGCACTTTCTTGAGGGCAGAGGAAGCGGAAGCGATCTTCTTAGATTGGCGCGACGGTCAGTCCGGGGGGGGCGCCAAATAACAGCGAGACCGTGATGCAATACACCGAGACGGAGCCGCTTGGGTTCAGCAACCGTTTCTTGATGTCGTCAGCACTATATACGAAAACGTCGCAGAAGTCATATGAGCTGAAATGAATGGGGCCTGGCAACTCCGAAGCATCACTACTGTAGTGCGTCACACAGATGGGCGTAACCGTTTTTGAAGGGTACGGGCTTTTATAGCCCCGCCGTCAATTTGAATAGAAGGCCGCCTTCAGCCGCTGAGGGTACAATTTCCGCCCTGGACAGAAT
>JBARKD010000857.1:0-16508 GCA_049800615.1 Acidobacteriaceae bacterium
CTCAGTGCTTTGTTAGAACTGCGCCCTCAACCCCAGCTGTATCTGGCGCACGTTGAGCGCGAAGTTGCTGTTGTTAATACTGGTGACCTGTCCAAACGGAGTTGAGTAGGGAGTCAAGGTGTTGCCCGCTCCGAGAGTCTTGGATCCCGTCTGGAGCACGTCGTTCACAAAGTAGGCCGAGTAGTTGGCGGCCGTCACGTTGGGATGATTGGCGAGATTGAAGGCCTCACCAAAGAATTCGAGACCATAACGTTCGTGGAACAAAACCCTTTTGGACACGCGCAGATCCACAACGTTGGTCTCCGGGAGCTGGAATTCATTACGGTTGACGAGGGGCACGCGGTTGGCAGTGGTCGCCCCTGATCCGTTAAAGGAGCCGGTATTGACGATTTTTTCGACCGGCTCGCCCGGGGCCACAGTAAGTGTGCTGGAGGAGCCGCTGATGTTCATCGAATAAGGCAGTCCCGTCTGCACAGAATATGCAGGCGCGAGTTCGAAATCGTTGGCCAGGTAACCCCAGGCTCCATGAAGGCGCCAAGGCGAACTCACAACCGCGGCCATCACCAGGCGATTGGGGACGTTCTGGTTAGAGTTCCCGTAGTCAGCCTTGATGTTGGTCGGGTCCAGCAGAGCGGTCGCGGTGGCGCCGGTGGTGTTGTTTTCCCCGTAGTCGAGGGCGTGCGACCAGGTGTAATTCGCGGTAAATGTCACAGAATGCGAGAGCTGGTGCTTGAACTGCGCGACCAGTGCCTCGTAGTTCGAAGTTACCCCGCTAAAGATATCGGTGATGGAGCTGAAGTTTGGATTGGGGCGCAGATTTGCATTCGCCGTGGCGAAGAAAGCATTGGCGGTGAATGTGGTTCCATTGCGAAGCGGGCCCTGCTGCTGCGGATCATCGACGGTAAAGGACACGGGAACAGGAGCGGGCAGATTGACATCGACGAAATCAGGCAGCCGGCGTCCAAAGGAGCCGAGCCATGACAGGCTGAACACGTCGTGATTCGTGATCTGGGTTTCGACGGTAAGGTCAGCCTGGTGGATCAAGGGAACCTTGAAATTCGGATTGAGGTAATCAGCTGTTGCATTTCCGCTGGAAGAGCCAAGGCATGCGGCCTGCTGGGCCGGCCCAACGACCTGAGGAAAGGCGGGAGCGCACTTCTGCCCGGCATTGAACTGCGGATTGACCTGGCTGCCGGCGGCGCCTGTTCCGATGAGTGCCTGGTACAGTGTCGAATTAATCGCGCGGGCAAAGAACATGCCGTAGCCGCCGCGCACAATGGTTTTGCCGCTGCCATAGACGTCATAGGCGAAGCCAACCCGGGGACCAAAGTTGGTTTTCACATTGTTGAGGGTCGAAGTCTGGAGCAAAAGAGGATTGGGCAACTGCGGGCTGGGAAAGCTCTCGTACTCCCAGCGGATACCCAAGGTGAGGCTTAGCCTGCGCGTAGCCTTCCACTCGTCCTGGGCAAAGATCGAGGAGTCGCCGGTGGTCATTTCCAACCCCGGCAGACCCGCTCCCTGGTTGAAATAGGTGTAGTGAGTTGCTTTGGCGGCAGTACCCGCACTGCCGGCGAGATAAGCGTCGGAGATGTAGTTGCCAAGCAGCGTATTGCCGCTATAGGTGTAGCCGCCGAACTGGTTATACAAGTTGGAAAGCAGATCGTAGGTGTGGATGTAGTCTCCGCCAAATTTGAAGCTGTGATTCCCGTGAATCCAATTGACCGTGTCAGAGATCTGCCAGCGCCGCTCGTCAGGATACGCTCCCCGCAAGAGGAACTGCGGGGTGCCAATTTGGAAAAATCCACTGAGATAGACATTCGTCGGAAGCCCCAGCGGATTGGTGTATGTGGGCGTGTTCACCAGGGTGCTGGTCTCATACGGAGTCGGCGCCTGGTTGGTTTCATATTCGAAATCGCGGCCATACATGTAACGAGCTTCGTTGCTCCAGGCCGGGGTGAAAAGAGTATCGAGCTTACCGACAATCCAGTTGTCGCGCACGTAATCGTTGCCGAAGCTCGAGAGCCCATAGGCAACCGCCGGGCTGGTTTGAATGCCGGCGGGTGAGGTCCACCGCATACGGTTGGCTTCCACCGAAACGTGGTTCCTGGAGTTAACCTGCCAGTCGATTTTTGGGAAGTAAATGGTCTGGTCGCCGATTCTGGGAGCCGTGCCGAGGGTGGATTGCAGGCCGGAAATACCCGCGTTGTACATGCTGTAGGCGGCAGGGTAACTGAGACCAGCATTGGTTGCGATCTGGCAAACGTTCGCGTCCTGGTAATTGGGCGCTGTCGTGCCGGAAGCGCCGCAAGTTTTGCCTCCGGGAAGCGTGGCATCGGCGGCAGTATAGAAATTCGAGTTTGCGCTCGCGCCAGTGATCGTGGCCGCCGCCGGGAAGTCGTGATAAAACTTATCGGCCGCGAAGAAGAAGAAGATTTTATTTTTGAGAATCGGTCCGCCCACCGCCAGGCCGTATTGCCGGCGAAGGTCGGTGGGTTTGAAGGGGACAACCTCGTAGGTGGGGGGGTTGGCCGAAACTTCGACTGGATGCGTAACTGTCGAATTCGTCGCCGCCCAATCGCTATCGCGAAGAAGATAGT
Source organism: Acidobacteriaceae bacterium (assembly GCA_049800615.1). GTDB lineage: Bacteria > Acidobacteriota > Terriglobia > Terriglobales > Acidobacteriaceae > PALSA-350. Next base: position 2,598 of record JBARKD010000857.1, read on the forward strand.
AGCCGATCCCATGGAAGTCATTGGTGCCGCTCTTGGTCACCGAATTAACGATTCCACCGGCGGAGCGACCGTACTCCACGGAGTAGTTCGAGGTGTTGACCTGAAATTCCTGCACCGACTCCTTCGAAGTGGAGTAGCCGGCCCGGGTGCGCCCGCGTTCTTCCGCAAAGAAGGCCTGATTGTCGTCTGTGCCGTCAATGGTCACGTTATTCAGCAGAGTGCTTTGGCCGCGAAAACTAAGCAGTCCGTAGCCGTTCGAGTCATTCACCACGCCGGGCGTCAGGAGCGCGTAACTGGACCAGCGATAATTACTCACGGGAAGGTCGTGAAGCACTTTCTGGTCGATGAGTCCGGTGAAATCCGGATTCGTGGTGTTGAGGAGGGGGGCGGCGCCCGACACCTCGACCGTTTGAGAAGTAGAGCCGACCTGCATGCGGGCATCGATGGTGGTTAGCAACCCGACCTGCACGAGCACGTCAACAGATTTGTATGGCTCAAATCCTGGCGCCTGAATGGTGACCGTGTAGGTTCCGGGCTGAAGATGGACCACACGAAAATATCCCGCGTCGTCAGCTTTCGCGGATTGCTCAGCGTTGGTTGCATTTTCGTGAACCGTGATGGCCGCTCCGCTCACGATCGCGCCGGATGCATCGACGACGGTTCCTCCCACAGCGCCATCGACGGCTGTTTGGGCGCGTGCAACGGAGACAATCGGCAGGACAAGAAGGGTCAATAAGGCGAAGAAAGGCGGCAAGATACGCGACAAGATACGCCGCAAGATAGGCAACCGGGAAGGTAGTACCATGGGGCTCTCCTCAAAAAATTGTGGGTCTTGCCGGTACGGATTTAATTTGTGAACAGGTTGGGCCGGAATCGCAGGTGAAGAGGTCAACCGCGACCGATACTGCTGCCTACATTTTTACAATGCACCCCAGGAAATATGGCAGATATTTCTTACACCCTGGTAAATTTTGACCAGCGCAAAGGGTGAGTTTATCGGATGAACAGAGGATCCGGCGAATGTCGGGAGGGGCAAAAGAGCGGCTGGCCGCAGGCTACGCTCCGCCACGGTTACGTAGGGGAGGAGACCGATTTTCGACGGCGGGCGACTGGGCTCTACATTCTGCGTTTTGCTGAAACAATTCCCTGGCCTTCTTTGAGGAGGTAAAAGCGCTCCGCAGGGAGGTTGGTGAGTGTCTCCACCTTCCCGGAGGGCCAGAAGATGTCGAGCTTATCCACCTTTTCATGGTTGGCGAGGCCGAAGTGAAGCCTCAGATCGTTCTGCGAGAGATAGCTGCCACCGCTGCGAATTTCGTCCTGCTGGACGAGATCTCCGGCTGTGACCCGCAACCGGGCGTTGAGGGCGAGGGGGCTTCCCTTTGTTGCCTCAAGCTGGAAATTGACCCAATGGTTGGGAGGCCCTCCCTGTGGACGCAGGATCATGGGGCCGCCTTCGAGGTTTTCGACCACGATTTCCTGGTGGCCATCATTGAAGAGATCCCCAACAGCCAGCCCGCGGCTTACCTGGGGAATTTGCAGAGCATCTCCGGTTAATTTGCTGATGTCGCGAAACGTCCCGTCATGCTGGTTCAGAAAGAGCAGCTTCGGCTCGCGGAACCTGGTGCCGATGTCCTTCGTGTCGACCTGGGGGTATACGTGGCCGTTCACCATGATCAGGTCGGGCCAGCCGTCATCGTCCACGTCGAAGAAAGCGTCTCCCCATCCGACGTACGGCGCAGTGCCGCGGGCAATTCCGGAGGGATAGGAGACGTCGGTAAAGTTGAGGCCGCCGTCATTCCTGTAGAGCACTGCGTACTCTTCACTGAAGTGGGTAATGGCTATGGAAAAAAGGCCTTTGTGCTGGTAATCGCCCAGGGCCACGCCCATGTTTGCCTGTTCGCCGCCGTCCAGGTTCGCAGCCACCCCCGACGCCAGCGCGACCTCGGTAAAATGGCCGTTTCCCATGTTTTGATAGAGGTAGTTCGGCTTCCCATCATTGGCGACAAACAGATCCAGCTTGCCGTCGTGATTAAAATCGCTCCACACCGCCGTCAGGCCGAAGAACTTTTGCGGATCGTCTACGCCGGCGGCCTTGCCGACCTCGGTGAAGGTTCCGTCGCCATTGTTGTGATAGAGAGCATCGGGAGATCCCTTGAGACCGCGAGGACCGCACTGCACGGCGATCCCGTGGTACTGGCAGGTTGGCCTGGAGCCGAATTCCGGCAGGTCTTTCAGGTCCAGATCGACGTAGTGATCGACAAACAGGTCTTGCCATCCATCGCCGTCGTAGTCACCAAAAGCCGCGCCTCCAGCCCACCCCGTATCCACGCTCAGGCCGGTCTTTGCGGTCACATTGGTGAAAGTGCCATCGTGATTGTTGCGAAATAACGTTATCCCGCCGAAGCAGGTGACCACGAGGTCGGGCCAGCCGTCGTTGTCATAGTCTCCGACCGAAGCGCCCATGGCCCAACAGGGAAAGCCCACACCGGCCTTCTCGGTAACGTCGGTAAACGTGCCGTCGTGGTTGTTGTGATAGAGCGCGCTCCTGGCTTTGCGGCCGGCTAGCGCCATATCGACGCTGGGAGCATTGGTGAAATAAATGTCCGGCCAGCCGTCGCGGTCGTAGTCGATCAGGGCGACGCCGCCGCTCATCGACTCCACGATGTATTTCTTTGCCGGCGAAGAGAGATGGTCAAACTGAATTTTTGTAGAGGCGGTAATGTCGATGAGCCGGGGGATGACAGCGGCCGGCTCAGGACGAGGGCTGGGAACCTGCGTCCATCCGGCAAAGAACGCGCAGGAAATTCCGAGCGAAATGCAGAGAGCCAGATGGCGGAATTTGTGGGCTCTTTGCATCGGCGTCTCCTCGGGCAAATAGGTTCGCATGGCGCATCTGATGGGCCGGGGAAGCCAGGCGTTTACTTGCTCTCCGGTTCCTCAGGGGTTAAGCCCGCGGGGTGAATCTGCATCTCCTTGAAAACCGCTTCCAGCTTTTCCTTCATCAGCTTGTAGCGCTTGTATTCTTCCACTTCCCGCTGCGCGTCGGCCGTGCGGCCTATTTCGCGGTAGAGAGTGCCGAGGCGAAAATGCGCGGCCGCATTCGTCGGCTCCAGTTGTACGGCGTGCTCGAGGATTGGGAGGGCCTTAGCCTGCTCATCCTTCGCGATCAGCAACTTGGCCATGCCGAAGTTGGCCTCGGCGTCGCCGGGCTGCAAGCGCAGCGCCGAGGAGTAGTACTGCAATGCCTGGGCGGCGTCTCCCTGCCGGTTGGAGAGATCGCCCAGCCTGGTATCCGCTTTTTCGTCCTGAGCGTTTTCCTGGAGGGCGGCTTTATATTCGGATTCCGCCTGCGCCTTGACCTTGGGATCTTCCGAAAGAGACATCAGCTCCGCCATCTCAAAGTGGATGCCCGGCAGTTTCGGGTCGATGGCGAGGGCTTTTTCAAATTGCCGGCGCGCACCGTCGTTGTTGCCCTGCCTGGCCTCCTCGTGCGCCATCACCTGGTGCATCTGGGCTGAGTCTGGAGCGGCCAAAGCCAGGCTCAGCATTGCCTCGCCGGCGAGATCGGAATAGACACGATAGGCGGCATAAAGGACCGCGGGATTCGCGGGATCGGCCTGGCGCATTGCGTTGACAACCGAGCTGGCTTTCGCCAGATCCTGGGTTGCGGTATAGAGCTCGAGTAACTCCTGGCCGATCTGGACCTTCAGCTTGGGCTCGTCCACGGCGGGAAAGGCTGCTTCCAGCCGGCTACGTGCGCTCTCTGTCTGTCCGGTGCGCTTTTCCGCCATGCCCAGCAACGCCTGAATTTTGGTCAGGTTCGGCTGCATATCCAGGGCGGCGCGAAGGTGGGGCTCAGCCTTTTCATACTGGCCTTGAAAGAACAGCAGAACTCCGAGGTTTCCCTGTGCATCCAAGTTGCGCGGTTCAAGAGAAACCAGCGCCTCAAGCTCCGGAATGGCGAGGTCCGGACGCCGCTGGCTCAGATATTGCTGGGCCAGGCGGGCGTGCTCCGCTGCCTCACCTTGGGGGTTGGCCGGCGCCTGAGAGAGGAGCGGCGGGGAAAGCAATGCCAGCAGGAGGGCACAAAGTTTTTTTTTACACACATCGCCTTCGCATGATACCGCGCCCGAAGGGTGGACGAGAAGGGCCGGGCATGGGCGGCGCCGTGGCCCCTAGACACACGGTTGTTCTCTCATCACAAAGGGTTTGCATCAGCCCCAATACGGCGCTTGACAAGCTCACCAAAATTGCTGTTATATTGCTGCGGCGCAGGAAAATTTGTATAGACAACCGTTTGTCTTAGTGAGTTTTGCTTACCAAGACGCGGCGGCGCAGGAATCAAAACGATATATAGTAGCGCCATTTTTGGAGGTGGTATGAGGCCAGGACATATGCGTCTATTGGTGGCAATTCTCTTCACAAGCTTTTTACCCGCAGCTTTTGCACAATCGACCAACGCGGGTGACATCAGCGGGACCGTGACCGATACAAGCGGCGCCGTTATTCCGGACACGACGGTTAGCATTGTGAATCTTGATACGGGCGTTGCCCACGATTACACCAGCAACGCCGCGGGCGTGTACGACACCAGTTCCATTGTTGCGGGCCGGTACAAGGTCACTTTCACAAAACAAGGGTTTACCACCCAGGTCCGGACGTCGGTCACGATTCCGGTGGGACCAACGAGCCTCAACGCAACGCTCGAAGTGGGCACGGTAAACACCCAGGTGGTGGTGAACACCGACGTGGCTCTGATGAATACGGAGAGTGGTGCGATCACCACCACGATGAATTACGAAACCCTGAATAGGCTCCCACAGGTTTCGGCGATCGGGCCAAGCTGGTCCAGCTTCAACATCCTGCAGCCGGGGCAAGCAGGCGCGCCCGGGGGCAACCAGGGGTCAACGGGAACGGGAACCTCGAATGGCACCATGCTTTCGGTGAACGGCAATTTGCCCTTCAGCACCGTACTGGCAGACGGAGCGGAAACTACCCTGCCGGCCAGCGCGAACTCCGACATCATGGTGGAGGAAGACATCCAGGAAGTGCAGACGAGCAGCTCCGCCTTTTCCGCACAGTATGGCGTGGGCGGCATCCTTTACAACCAGATCAGCAAAGGCGGCGGCGATCGCTTCCACGGTTCGGCTTATGAGTATTTTCAAAATACCGACCTAAACGCGAACAACTACACCTTCGGGGCGAATACACAAAAGCCGGTCATCCATTTCCATAATTTTGGGGGTACGATCGGCGGCCCGGTCATCCGGGAGAAACTTTTCCTCTTCTTCAATTACGACCACATTATCGACAACGGCGGCAGCTCGGCCTCGTATTACACCACGCCCACGCCAGCAGAACTGAGTGGTAACTTTGCGGGTCTGCCCACGATCTACGACCCCCAGACCACGACCGTGTTTCAGCAGACGGGCACCTTTTTGTACCCGGGGGCAAGCACACCGACGGCTTGCCCCTGCATCCGCCGGCAGGCCTTCCCTAACAATCAAATTCCGGCGGATCGCTTTGATCCGGTAGCAGTCAACCTGCAGAAGGTTTTTCCGGCGGCCAACACGGGCGGGACCATTTCCAACGGCCAGGCGATCAACAACTACACCTACACTCCTCCCAACATCAATCCGTTTACCAAGTTTTTTGGCCGCGTCGATTACAACCTCACCCCCACGAACAAGCTCAACGGCTCGGTCACCGAGGGCAACAATCCGGGCAAAAGTTTCGGTTGGGGCGACTGCCCGATCGACTGCCAGAGCGGAGATGTAAGCAGGATTAACAGCCAGGTGACGGATGTGTGGAGCATCAACTCGCACGTCACCAACGAAGCGCGCATGGGCTACACCAATCAGCTCAACTTCTTCGTGCCCTACACCCTGAACCAGGGCTACCCGGCGAAACTGGGATGGCAATTCGCGAAAGCGGACAACTTTCCCATTATCACCATTACCAACTTCAATTTCACCGGCTCTAATCCCAACAGCACTCTTCTGACATCAAACATCAACGCGGTCTACAAAGAGCATGCGTTTGCTCCGTCGGACGTGGTCACCATGATCGTCGGCAAGCACGTTCTGCACTTCGGCGGCGAATACCTCATCTATCAAAACAATTCGACCGCCTGGGGAAACGTAAACGCCGGGCAGATGACGTACACCGGGAACTACACCCAGGCTTTCATTGGCGATACTTCCTCCGGTGTCGGTTATGCGGATTTCCTGCTAGGCCAGACACAGAACTGGAATTCAACCGTCACGCCAGAGTACGGGGGGCGGCAAAAACTGCCGCAGATGTTTGTTCAGGATGACTATAAGATCAAGCCCAACCTGACGGTGAACCTTGGCCTGCGCTACCAGATCCAAACCGGGTGGAGTGAAGTCAAAGGCAACGAAGCCTCTTTCGACCCAACTATCATCAATCCCGCAACCAATACTCCCGGCGCCATCTGGTTTGGTTCCACCCATCTCAACGGCCGCACCCATCTGCAAAAGCCGGTGTATTCAACCTTTCTTCCCCGCGTCGGCTTCGCTTGGGCCATGGATCCGAGAACGACTCTGACTGGCGGCTTCGGCCTTTTTGCGTACAACTGGAGCAACGACGAATACGGCGGGGGTATGGGTCAGGCGTTCGGGTCGAAAGGCAGCGTCAACGACAACACAAACGGCTTAACTCCGGTCGTCACTCTTTCCGGAAGCGGCTCGAACCTTCCGTATGTGAGCAGTTCGACAAGTCCAGACGCGTATAACGGACAGAGCTTCAACTACAACGCCTACCACGAACCGGTAGGAGGGGCCTATCAGTGGAACCTGACGGCACAACGTCAAATCGGCAATAACGTTGTGGCTTCGCTGGCTTACGTGGCGACGCATGGTCATAATTTGCCGTGGCCTGTGGACATCAACCAGGTACCGCAAAACCTGCTCTCGGCCAACGACCAGGGATCGCGTCCCTTCCCGCAATTTGGCTCACTAAACACTTCGGGCACACCCGATAGCGTCAATGCGATCTCCAACTACGACTCTTTGCAGGCGGTGGTCCAGAAACGCTTGACCCAGGGGTTCGGGCTGATGTTCTGCTATGTGTGGTCTCACTTCCTGGATGACACCGATTCTTCAGGTTGGGGAAGCCATGGGGGCGCACTCCAGATTCAAAACTCGTTCAATCCTGCGGCAAACTACGGGAATTCCAACTTCGATATTCGGAACGCATTCAAGGGGTATGCAGTTTACGAACTGCCTTTTGGCAAAGGGCGCATGTTCGTGAACAGCAATAGCGCGCTCGATGCGGCGATCGGCGGATGGCAGCTTGCCGGCACCCTGATTCTGCAGGATGGACAGCCCTTCACCCCGCAGATGTCGAGCAATACGAATTCCTACTCGCTGGGGGGTGACAACTTCCAATGGTTCCCAAACATCATCGGAAATCCCAAGCTTGCCCACCCCGGCACGAAGCAGTGGTTCAACGAGGCTGCCTTTGCTGTGCCCGAGGCCGGGACCTTCGGCGACGCGCGGCGGAATCAGTTGACCGGTCCTGGGTTGGAACAGGTCAATCTCGGGCTAGGCAAAACATTCCACATGATGGAAGGTGTGAATGTCGAGATCCGTGCCGATGCCGCCAATGCGTTCAATCACCCGAGTTTCGGGCTGCCGGGTACGAACCTCACGGTTTGCCCATCATCCGGCGTGCTGCCCTCGGGCTGCGGTGGATATGGCGCAATCGCGACCGGAACCTCAACCATTACGGGCTTTGCCACCACAACCCAGAATGGGCGAACGGTACAGCTCAGCGCGCACTTAACGTTCTAACGCCCTTTGACGCTGGAAGGTGAAAAGGCGGGGCATTTAGCCCCGCCTTTTTGTTCTCACCTGGAAACGGATTGTCCTGGATTGACGGCGGGGCTGAAGGGGTCTGCTTGCGATGGTTCCATGAAGATCTATTACCGGTTTAAGAAGCAGCAGGTCCCTCCACTTCGCTACGCTACGGTCGGGATGACAATTCTTTCGAGAGACCAGGGGTTGTCTTCCTGACAAATGCATTGAAGAGAGCGGTGGAGAAACTGCAGATCTCTCCACTGCGCTTCGCTCCGGTCGAGACGACAATTCTGTTGGGGGTCTAGGCGTTGTCTTCGTGGCAAACGAATGGAAGAGCGTGGCGAATCAGCAAAACAGCAGGTCCCTCCACTTCGCTACGCTACGGTCGGGATGACAATTCTTTCGGGGGCTTACTTAACGGATCGAGGTGAAGGGGCTGGGCTTCAAGCCCCGCCCCTTCACCCTGGGCGGCTTGCCCCGCTTCGACGCGTAGCGCGGTTGACGGTGCGGGGCGCGGGCCCGGTTGATTCGCGGACGATCAATTCCGGTTCCACGGCGATTTGCGAAGACGCTCGGCCGTTGGGGGATTCAAGCTGCTTTAGCAGTGTCTTCACTGCCAAAGCTCCCATCTGGTGAAGGGGCTGGCGGATTGTGGTCAGACTCGGGGTTTGAAATGCCGCTTCCTTGATATCGTCGAATCCCACCACGGAGACGTCTTCGGGGACTCGGAGTCCAACATCGTGCAGGGCTCGGATGCAGCCGATCGCAGCTATGTCATTGAAGGAAAGGCAAGCGGTAAAGCTGCGATGATGTTGCAGTAACTGCTGCACGACCGGATAGCCAAGTTCCGGTGATGTCAAATCCTTTTCGAGCTGGATGGTGAGCTCGGGACGAACGATCAGACCGAGATCCTTTGCCACTCGAACAATACCCTGCCACCTGGCATCGGAGTCGGAACTGTAAGGCTGGCCGCGCATGAAGGCAATCGCGCGATGCCCCTGATCGTAAAGGTGGCGCAGCGACAGTTCCGCGGCGCGGTGATGATCGAGCACGACATTCGTCAGGCCCTCCATACTCCGGTGGCCGGCAATGGCAACGACCGGCAATGGCAATTTATCCACGAGATGGGTATCGATCGCAATGATGCCTTCCGCTCCCCGGCTGATGAGCATCCGGGGATACTTCTCGATCAGATCCGGGCGATGACGATGGTGGGCAATGAAGTAGAAATACTTCTCCTCGAGCAGGCTGTCTCCAATGCCAGTCATCACCTCCGCGTGATAACCATCGGCCAGCACCGGAACCAGGATGCCGACGGTCATGGTGCGTCGATTGCGCAAGGAACGGGCAACGAAGCTCGGCTGGTAATTGAATTTCCGGGCAGCCTTGCGAATGCGCTCGCGGGTGGCCTCGGGGATCGAACGGCCGGGGACATCATTCAGAACAACGGATACGGTGGTGGGATCAAGCTTGAGGTAAGCCGCGAGGGTCTTGAGACCAACGCGTTCAGACGGCTGGCTATCATCCCCTGTGCGCTTGCCCATCGACGGCGTGACCTCATTTATACGATCGATACTGATACGCATCTTATCGCCTGGATGATGGCTAGACAAGGGTTTGTCTAGGGCATTAGCCGCTTCCTGCCTAAAGTGTGCGCTTGAACAGGGGCGTGGCAATCGCCAGGGTGAGCGTCCCGAACAGCAGCAGGAAAAGCATGTCCAGGCGGATCGCGGCAAAGCCTCCGTCTTTGACGAGAATGGCTTTGAATCCATGTACGGCATAGGTGAACGGATCGATGTTGGCAATGGCCTGGAGCCACTTAGGGAGTCCGGAAACAGGAGAGATCGCGCCGCTGGGAAAGAAGAGCAGGGTATTCAGGATGCCAAACATGGCGCGAGGCACCAGCGGATCCTCGATCCGCACCATTATCAGGAACATCATGCCGTTAAACGCGACCGCGGTGGAGACGATCATCCCCAGCAGCAGCAAGGCCGAAACAGGATTGAAGATCACGCCCAGCCCGGCCAGGAGTGAACCAATGACGGTAAGACTGATGCCCGACAATATTGCCTTGATGGTCCCCGCAAGATTCAACCCGAGCACCAGCTCCAGCCTGGTAATCGGCGTCACCAGATAGCCCTCATGGACACCTCGCGCCTTATCGTCGATATAAAGCATGCCGCCGCCGATCATAACCGCGACAAACATAGCAAGAGCTATCGAGCCGGCAAGAAGATACTTCATATATTCGATATAGGGATAGAGTTCAACGGTTTCGAGGGCAATCTGCGTGGCCACCTTGGGGGCAATCATGGGAGCATTCAGGCTATCCACCAGTGACTGCACCTCCGCCTGGAGACTATTGCTCAGCGTCTGATCGCTGTTATCGACCACCAAGCCGATGGTGGGAGAGTCGCCCGCCAGGACACGGCGGGAATACTGCGCCGGGATGATCACCGCTCCATCGATTTTGCCTGTGCGCACATCCTCCCGGGCTTTTTGCTCGTCATCGTAAGCAATCGTCGTGAAAGTTCGGATATTGGCGGCAATGGAGTTGAAGCCCTCTTCGATCTTGAGCGCCTGGGAGCCGCGATCGTAATCGACCACACCCACGTGAGCGCCGCGTATCTTGCCGCCAAAGGCATTGCCCAGGATGACCAGTTGGACCAGGGGCATGGTCATCGACACCATCATCAATGCAGGAGAGCGGAAGAATTTCCGCAATTCCCGTTCCACAATTGCCATCATTCGGTTCATGGTTGCATCCCCGGACGCGGGGGCATGACAAAGCCCTGCGCCTTGACCTGTTCGTCACGGAGCTGGCGGCCGGTGTAGTGCACGAACACATCGTCCAGCGTGGTGTTCTGCACGGTCAGCGACCGTATCGTTTCCCCGTGTTGGTTAACCATCTCGACTAACTGGGTGGTGGTGAGCGAGCCGTTGGAGGTGAGGAGCCGGTACATCCCCGCGCTTTTGGATTCGACCGACGTGATGCCAGCGAGCCGGTTGAGCCGCTCCGGCCATTCGCTGGATTCATGGGCAAAATGCACTTCGACCACATTGTCGCCGGGAACGCTTTCCTTGAGGGCCGCGGGACTATCGAGGGCCACAAGTTTGCCGTGATCCACGATAGCGATGCGGTCGCAAAGGCGATCGGCTTCGTCCATGTAGTGAGTGGTGATGAGCATGGTCAGATTGCGGGTATTTTTGAGATGGTTGAGCATCTCCCAAACCGCTACGCGAGACACCGGGTCGAGACCGGTCGTGGGCTCGTCGAGGAAGAAAATGCGGGGATTGTGAACCAGCCCGCGCGCGATCTCCAGCCGCCGCCGCATGCCGCCGGAGAGCGTTTTGGTTTGCGCGTGGCGCCATTTGAGCAGGTCCACCGCCTCCAACAGGTCATGAATATTGCGCTGCCGTTCTGCTTTCGGGACCTCGTAGAGCTTGGCATAGATGGAGAGATTCTCTTCGACGGTGAGATCGATATCGCTGGTGAGCGCCTGGGGAATGACACCGATGGCGTGGCGTACCGCATCGGGCTCGCGGGAGACGTCATGCCCGCCAATGACGGCCTTTCCGGCGGTGACGGGGATGAGCGTGGTCATCATGCGGATGAGTGTGCTCTTACCCGCTCCGTTCGGCCCCAGCAGGCCGAAGATCTCCCCGTCGGCGACATTGAATGTGACGCCCTTAACGGCCTCGAAGTCCCCGTAGCGCTTGACGATGTTCTCGACCGCGATGGCTGTGCCGGGTTGGCTCATGGATTCACCAGCTTGCTCCGGGGTATATAAACTTCCGCGAGCATTCCCGGAACGTAGCGCATGCCGGGGTTGTCGATGAGCAGTTTCAGCCGCACTGTTTTGATATCGCGCTTGCGGCGGCTCACGTCGCGTTGAGTGGCAAAGTCGGCTTCGGCGGATTTGGCAATGACCTTGCCATAGATAGTGGCGCCGCTCGGCATCACTACGCGCAGGCTATCTCCCAGTTGAACGGAGTCCGCCTCGGTTTCCGGGAGAGGGGCGTAGATCCAGGTTTGGGTAAGATCTGTGATGGTTACGATTGGTGTGGAAGCCGCAACCACCTCCCCTTGCCGTGCCGCTCTTACATTGACCTTGCCCGAGACGGGAGCGAGCACGCGGGCATAGTCCAGCTGCACCTGTGCCTGACCGAGCATGGCCTGCGCATTGTGCATGTCGCTGCGGGTGGCGGACACGGTTTTGGCCGCGGCCTGCGCCTGGAAGGTATTGGCCTGGGCTACTTTGAGCGAGGCTGCGGCGGCAGCGACATTCCCTTTGGCCGTGTCCACCGCGGCCGCTGCCGCCTGCAGGGCGGTGGCCGCTTCGTCGCGAGCCTGGTAGCTCATGATCCCCTGATTGGCCAGGGCCACAGTCCGCGAGGTATCGGCGTTCTGATGCTGGTAATTGGCCTGGGCCTGTATCAGGGAGGCCTGCGCGCTCCGTAGTTGTGCCGCCGCATTAGCGACCTGGCTCGAAGTGTTGCCTTGCATCTGCTGTTCGTTGTCGGCTGCTCCCTGGAGCTTGAATCTCTGGCTGTTCGCGGTTGCCAGCGCAGCCTGGCGTGCTGCCGCCAGGTCATCGCTTTGGATGGTGGCAATCAGTTGGCCGGCCTTTACGTCGTCGCCCTCATCAACGGTCAGAGTCTGAATCCTGCCCGGTATGCGCGAACTGACCACGACCTCGTTGGCATCGACGGTCCCAATCAACTGCAGATCGCTGGACCGCCGGGTGGAAAGGAAGTACCAGCACAACGCAATGATGAACAGTATTCCCAGCAGGGTAAAAATGCGATTGCGTGGCTTCATACGTGCTTTCTCCAGACTGGCGGGTGAATGGCCTTGGGCATGGGCATCTCAAGCAGAAGACGCCGCGCGAGCTTCGCCCCGTGAACCCGGTCCACAAACAGCGCACTGCCCAGGAATTCAAGCGCTGCGCGGCGGCGGAATGCGATCGCAGCGGGGGTGAGGGGGTCGCAGGAAAGGGCTTCCCGCATCATGGGAGCGCTAACAAAAAAGATGACGTTGGCGCCGATCACAGAATAGAGAACCTGGAGCCAGTCCACGGGACAGAGCTCCCTGCTCTGGATGCCGTCGTGGACAGCCTGCTGCAATTTTTCGAGCATTGGCTTGAAGAGATTTTTCACCAGGAGAGGCGTGGCCCCGCCCTTGCCCAACCGCGTGCGAGCCATCTCGTGCTGCATGAGGCTTTGAAAGTCGCGCTGGGTGAGGATGCGATCGAAGTGAGTCAATGCGGTGCGGAGCACGCGTTCGCCTGGACTGTGCTTGGGGTCCAGGGCGGCAAGCGCGCGCTCAGCCACGGCCGCGGCGACCTCTTCGATAGCGGCCGTATACAACGCGGTTTTGCTCTTGAAGTAGTAGTAGAGGAGCGCCTTATTGACCTTGGCTGACTGTGCGATGGCATCGGTGCGGGCGCCGGCCAGGCCATGGGTACTGAACTCGCGAATGGCGGCGCGCAGGATGGCCTTGCGGGTGATTTCGGCGCGGCGATTCGCAGGGGTCAGGCTCGGCATTTTTGATTAACCAGTTAGTTAAAATTATAGCAGCGCCGGTCGGCTCCTAAGCCCTACGCCAGGAAACTGAATATTGGTGGAAAACTAACGACGCCGGCTCTTCGGGACTTTCCCAATCCTGGGATCCCGGGCAACGACCAACTCACATGCTCGTAACGCGGCTTGCTCAAAGTCCGGGGCATCGGCGGGAAGGTTCTGCCACCCGGTGATTCTCTGCCCAAGCAACTGAATCGATCGCATGCCGGGAAACTCACGGCGCAAGCTCTCGTGGTGCTCCGGTGTGGTCGCGATCCAAACCCCGTTATCTTCCGTTTGCTTTTGCTTTTCCCGCAGCATCAGAACAATTTTCTCGCCCGCATAGATAGCGTGGCAGCCGAACATAGGCCGCGCCCGGATGGGGATTTGCGCCAAAGCTTCGAGCACAAACTCATAGGGCAAGGTCTTGCGCGGCTTGACCTTAAGCTCGAAACCGGCGTTAAGGCGGGCCTTCTTCATTGCGCCATCATAGTACCCGTCTCGTCTGCTCCCGATGAACAAACGGAGT
>JBARKD010000858.1:0-10595 GCA_049800615.1 Acidobacteriaceae bacterium
AGAAGACGTTAGTAAAGCAAATGAATTGTCATCCCGACCGGAGCGTAGCGTAGTGGAGGGATCTGCTGTTTCCTTCCCCAACTCCGATCCTCTCAATCAGTAACGCTTTCTCTGAGACACTCCACTAGGTAGCAGGCGGAGTGATGAAGAATCGGCATCCGTAGATCGATTAAAGGGTCAATCGCGCCGTATTATTTCTTCCCCTTGTTCAGGCCCATCAGCATTTCTGCCAGGCGTGCACGCTTGCCGAGCTTGCCCTTGGCATACTCTTGCTCCCGCGCATATTCTGCAGTCGACTTACCCGCGCGCTTCGCAGCGGCCGAGAAGCTGCCCGGCTTCGAGATCGCATTCTGAATCCATTCTTTTGCTGCCATGTCCGTTATCCTCCCTACTGTGCGCCTTGTATGCGTACCTCTCCGGTTACCGCGCTACCATCCGCTGGATCGCTACGTAATCCACGGCCATCGTCACCGCCGATGTGCTCAGGGCCATGGCAGCGCAGCTTGCGGCAAAGTCCCGCCCGCGGCCGGCACTCCGCCCCCTTCTGTCGCCTGCCCAAACAACTGCGCCGCCATCAGAACCATGAGAAAAACAAGCTTTTTCACAAGTTGGATCCTAGCCCTACGAAGCCCACGGCGTAGAAAATCCGGGCATGCGACCTTGAACTCGGGGTAGAAGAAGCAATGCTGCTTTGGGTTGGTGAGAGCGTCTTGTCTTCACGTGCCGAATGTCCTAATGGGTAAGCAGAGAGTAAGTCGTGCCGTTATAACTGCAGATCACTTCCGCGGTGATGCCGCCGCCCGAGGTGTACGTCCCCATGAACGTCGGGCTCGTAGCGTCAGAAACCGTGTAGTTGTAGCCCTTGGTTGACGACCCGCACGTCGGGACTGCTGTCCCTGCGGCGCTGTAAATGATTCCAGGCGCCTGCACCGCGTACGCCAGGGTTCCAGTTGCCCCGGCGACGGTGTTGGTGCAGGTGGCCGCCGACTCCACAGACACGATGCCGGCCGCCCCGCCGCGGCAGAGCGTGGTGTCCCGGTTGGAACCCACGGAGGTTCCACTGCTCCATCCAAATCCATTGGCGCTCGTACCGGAGAATCCCGTACCGTAATAAGCACCGAGCGCACTGATAGCGAAGAGCTGATTGCCCCCGTTCTGATGAGCTTCGATAATATCGCTGAACGTGCTAACGCTGGAACAGAGATTGAATCCGAGATACACTCCGCTGGGATCCCAGCTCGGCTCCGTTGCCCCTGAGCAACCAAGGTAAACCTGGGGCGGCACGGTAGCAGATATAGGCGAGTAAGGGTGGCCGTTGATCAGAAATGGGCTCACAGTGGCCGTACCGGCGGCCGTAGCGTTAACCGGCCCTGCCAATCCAGTGCTCCCATACACATATGCGTTTCCGGCCCATATAGGATTCATCCACGGTGCCAGGATCGCGTGCGGCGCGCCACCGGCAATCAACGCCGCGTTCGCTATATCCGCCATCATTTGATGACCGCCGGCAATAGGGTGCGTGTAATCGACTTGGTCGAAAAAGTTTGGGTCGCTCGTATCCTGAATAAGTGCGCCGTGATCGATGAGGAAGTCGTAATCCACTCCAACCACGCCGTTGCGCAGTAAGCTGCTGAACGTTTGAATGCCGGCCAGGAGCGCCTGCGTGGGTATGCCGTTCGTATCGGATGAGGTACCGCGAGGGATGGGAGTTGTGACGATCAACTTACACCCGGCTGCCTTGATAGCATGCGCGAGAGCGATCCATTGCGCATAAGCCGCTTCACCTCCTGCCACGCCTCCGCCGTTGCCATAAATCGTATTCTGAGCCGCGTCGCCGCCGAGCAGAAAATATTCGTTGTATGAGCCGCTCGCGCAGGTCGTGGCGTAACCCAGGGAAGTAAACCGGTATGACACGCTGTTGGTGACCCCTGCGATGACGGCGCTGTTCACGGCGTTGTTGGTAAAAGAGGCCACCTTGCCATTGAGCGCTGATTCCGTGGTCAGCAGGGTGGGCCACGGGTTGGGGTAAGGGTTCGCGAAGTGCGAGACCGTGCAGCTGGCCCCAGAGCCACCGGTGAATCCTGTGGGCGTGCAGCTGGTCGGCGATGACGAACAGTAGCCTATGACCGTCTGCGAGAACACAAGTGGCCCCGTGGTGCTTGAAGCTGAGTTCGGCTCGACGACAGCCGATATGGTAGGCGTCGTGGCGCAGGTTCCGCCGCTGACTGTAACCGTCCCCGTGCCGCTGTATCCGCTGCCCCCGCTCTGGGACAGAATATAAGTATCGTTCTCGGCGTTGTATCCGGCAGTCACGCTGGCGCCGTCGACCGTGAGCTGAATATTTCCCGGGAATAAGTTCGCCACTACAGGTGAGGCGGAGTAGCTCGATGTCCCTGGAGCCGTGCTGACAGGCGCATAGCCGGCAGCGGGCGCAGTGGGCAACGACGAACCCGACGTATATTGCGGGACGTTCAGCACTCCCCCGCTCAGGGTAGCGGCGCCGCTGGTGCCGGTCGTCGTAAGCGAGTGAAAGGGGCCGCTTCCACTCCCTGCGCCAGGCACACCGCCCCCGCCCACAGCCTGCCCGAAGAGCGGTCCTGCCAACAGCAATATTGCGAGCGACAATAGTTTTTTCATGGTCCTATATTTTGGTGACGCCGAAATCCTGAAGTAGGGTCTTCAGCTCCGGCCACACTGAAAGAAAGTCCTGCGCCTGGGAAGCACCGCCCAATAGCAGCGTCAGCGGGTTCGATGAGTCGACGACTACGTCCGCCGCGCACTTCGCGACAGCGCCCGCAAGTACGCCGATTGCCGCCAGTTGGGCCGGAGTGATCTTGGTCGTCACCGTCTGCGCCTCCTTGGCCCACTTGAGCACGTCCTCGGCTGCGACCTCGATCCCCTTGCCAATCTTGAGAAAAACGTTTGCCATTTCTTGCTCCTGGGGCCACGCGGGATCAACTCCCGGTGGCCCGCTCAGTTTTTTGCGTCTTGCCCTTGCACATCGGGCAGCGGACTCTTTTGTAGATAGGCCAGTACTGGCACACCGGCGCCCAGCAGAATCACCTTGGCAAACGCGACCAGGCCGGCCTCGGTGAAATTGAACGCCTGCGGCGCCGCCAGCCATGCGGACAGGGCGGTCGAAGCGCCACCGACCGCTGCCGCAGCCATGCTGCGGAGCCAGATTTCCCTTTTGCTCATCTGTCCTCCTGAGTGAGTAGGCGCATCAGCAAAACCAGCAGCAGAAGCGCCACGGCCACGATTATTGTCATGCGAGTAATTCCCCGATCTGCCCTAAGCCAGTTGGCTCGTGGCTTCATTTTCTGTGCTTGTGATCCCACCGTCCTTGTTCAGCCAAGTTCGGCTGGCGGTCGGCGCGATGTTTTCGTGCGTGGGCCTTGGCTCCCACGGCGGAACAGCGATTACCTGAAACGTCTATGCCCTTGCCCTTGCAAGCCAGCCATTCAGGTATTCCTCAAACTCCGGGTGTTTCTGCACATCCGAGATATAAAACTGCTCCGCCTGTGCCTTCAGGTCGGCAAGCACAATCAGCGGATCAGCATCCGCCAGGGCCATTAGCGTCAGCGGCCCGATTCTTCCGTCACCCTGGACCTTCAGCACGCTCTGTAGCCAGACGCTCGCCCGATGGACGCCAACATTCACCGCCAGCGACGTCATCTTATTGGCTATGTTCTGGTTGCTCATGTGGTCGATCCAGAGCGGGTCCGCATATTCTCTGCGGTAGATCGACTGCGCTATCTTGAGCGCAGCCTCGCTCCCCATCGATGTGTAGAAGAGAGAATTCTGAAGCTCAGGATGAAACTTCTCCGCGATCCCGAAGCGCGTTCTGCCTCCGGCATCGACAGTAATCCTGCCCGAGAGGGTCGAGTCTTCAAACCCGAGAACGTATTTTATCGCGGTATCAACGTCTGCCATTTAGTAGAGTTACGGCCTACTTCAAATCGCTAATTCCGAGGCATCGCGCGCCACTCATGTGCTCGAGGAAGCGTAGGGTCCTTTTGTAAGCGTAAAAAGAGGTATTTCAAATAACCCGCACGTGGAGGCGAATCAGAACCATTGAGCGACCATTCTCCGGTCCCGCGTGTCCTCTGCTTACTCTGCAGTAACTGCCTATCTTGTAGCGAAGCACCGAGTAACAAGCTTCCGCGCAACGTTCATGATCCACCGAGCCAACACAACCATCGCGGGAAACCCTGAAATGGTCCTTAAAGGCGCTACAGGGAACCTCCAACTTGACGATCCCCATCCCTGCCCTGGCTGCTTAGTGAAGAAACCCCATCGTCTTCGCCAACCAGCCGAGCAACGCAACCGTACCGCTGGAGGTGAGAATCGTGATGAACCGCTCTTTCATCCTGCCGCGGCCGTCTTCCTGGTGCGCCAATTCCTCCAGGCTATTCACCCGCGCCACCAGAAGCTTGTTATCGTCTTCTTGTGCGCGATCGATGCGTGCAATCGCCGCCTCAATGGTGGGCAGCCGGCCGTGCAGTCCTTCCATACCCAACTCCTTGCGCAGAGAGCGGAGCTCCGCGCCGTTTTCCGTCCCCAGCCGGACGCTCTCTTCGATCTTCACTCCGATTGATTTCAGCTCGTCCAAGATCCGTCCCTCAAAGGCTGTGTGTGGCATCCTTGGCACTTTACCTGTCCTCCCCATGGGCATCTGCCCAACTGCTCCCAAAACTCACCTCCGGCGCGGACTAGAACGCAATTGTCCCCGAGAACCTCACCGGGCCCGTGATGGTGATCTGGTACACCCCGGTAGGCACGGCAAGAATCGTCAGCGGCAGCGCCGGACTGGTAAAGCTTCCCGCGTGCGCCGTAAAGGTCGTGGTGCCCGCCCCAACGCCGCTTGCCACGCCCGAGCCCGAAACCGTGGCGTGCCAGGGAGCGGTCGAAGTCCAGGTCCCGGCCACGTTGCCGTACGTATCGCTGTTATTGCAGTTGGTCTTGGAGCCATCCGAATACGTGCACGTAGCCAGCAGCTGGTTGGTGGATCCCACAAACAAGCCGGTGACCCCGCTGGTGGTCGAGAGCGTGACGCCGTTCAGCACCGGCGCCGAGTTCACCACCGTGACCGCGTAGGGCGTCGCATTCACCACCCCGTTGACCACGGCGGTTGCATTGGCCGACCCGGCGATCTTGCCCGTCGCCAAGCCCCCCGTCGACATCGACATCACCGTGGTATTCGAGCTGCCCCACGAAGTGACGCCGTCCCCATAAATATCCGTGACCGAGCAGTCCTGCGTGGTGATTCCGCCCGCGTAGGCGCAATAAGCATGGAACTGAATCGTGCCGCCCGGATTAATGGTATTGATGTTGCCCGCATTGCCCAGGGTCGCCCCGGTGAGTGTCTGCTGCGAAACCACGCTCAGCGGAATAGCCGTCGCTGCCTTGCCCCCGGCCGACGCGCTGAGGGTGGTCGAGCCAATCGCCACAGCGCTGGCCAGGCCCGAGGTCGACACGGTGGCGTACTGCGTGGACGACGAGGTCCAGCCCGAAGCGGCGTTGCCCCGAGAATCCGTGGTGGTGCAGTTGGTCGTCGAGCCATCCGAGTAATTGCAGGTGGCAATGACCTGATTCGTGGCGCCGTAGGCGATGCTGGTCACGCCGCCCGTCGTCCCGAGGCTCACCGAGGTCAGCATGGGAGGCGGGGGTGGCGTAGCGCAGGTTATCGTCCAGGGCGTGAAGACCACCCCGGAAGGCTGCGCCGTCACCTGCACATTCGCCGACCCGGCGGCCGCGCACGAGACCAGGCCCGTGCCGCCCACATTCAGAATCGCGGTATTCGAACTCGACCAGCTAGCCGTGTTGCCATAGCTGTCCGGGAGCGAGCCCGTCGTGCCGTTCGCGTAAGCCGGGTAAGCCGTAAACTGGATAGCCGGCGCCGCGACATTCAGCGTCGTGACGCTGCCCGTATTCCCCAGCGTGCCGCTCGCGATCGCCGGGTTCAGCGTGAAGTACACCGTCGCCTGGGCGCCCCCCTGCAGCAGCGTCGTAGGCAGCCCGGTATACGATCCGTAAGGATTGGCCGCGAACCATCCATAGTAGGTGCCGTTGCCGGACGTGGGCACGGTGCCATTACAGGCTGAGCCGCAGTTCCACTCGCCGAACGGCGAAGGCCCGAGCGGATCATTGGTCTCCGTGTTGACCCAGTAAGCCCCGGAGAGGGTGCCGCAGCCCGAGACCGCCAGAGTCACCGAGCCTGGCGGCGTCGCTGAGGTTTGCGTGTAGGTCGCATGGCACAGCGCCGAAGTTGCTTCCGTGGTCGGGGAGGTCGCCTGCACCAGCACAATATCCGTCTTCGACCCACTGGTGACTGTCCCGGATGTGCCGAAGTTCAGGGTCGCCTGGTTGGTCGTCCATGTGCCTGGCGGGGTTATGGAATAGATCGAGTTAAAGGTGTTTACGTAGGTGCCGCCGGCCACATTGTTGGCGCTGTTGCCGAATGCCTGTCCGGCGCTGGAGCCGAGCGTGAAGGTTCCCGAAGCCGTGGCGCTCTGCGAGAATCCCGAAGCCGTGGCGATGCACTGCAGGTTCGTCGTGGCCGAGAAGGTGAAGGCACCGGTATAAGCCGGAGACGAGGTCGCGGGTGTCGATCCGTCGGTGGTGCAGTAGATCGTCGATCCCGCCGTCGCATCTGTGACCGAGACCACCTGGGTTCCGGTGAAGATGAGCGACGTCGGATTGAGCGCCGGCATCGCCACCTGGGGGAGGGTCGATAGAGTGTATACGCCCGTGGTGACCGCCGAGTTGCCAAAGCCGGTCTCGACCGCAAAGCATTTCAGGGTCGTGGTCGCGGTGAAGGTGAAGGCTCCCGAATAGACCGTGCTCGAAGTCGTTGGGGTGGTTCCGTTGGTAGTGCAATAGACGGTCGCCCCCGAAGTCGTATCCGTAACCGAGACTGAGACCGAGTTGACATAGGTCTCGGTGCCAGGAGAGAAGACCGGTGCGGCGGCGGTCGATTCCAGGGTGTATACGCCTGTGCCGACTCCCGAGTTGTTATACCCGGTCGCGGTGGCGATGCAGCCGATGGTGGTCGTGCTTGAGACCGAGAATGCCCCGGTGTAGATGGGCGAGGATGCATTCGGCGTCGATCCATCGGTTGTGCAGCGCAGGACCGCTGAGGGCGTCGTTGAGGCAGCCGATACGGAGATGGTGCCGAGGAAGGATTCGGTGCCAGGCGTGAGCACCGGGACCGCCGCGGTGGGGATGCCTCCGCTGGTATAGACGGCTGATATGACATTTGAGGGCACGTAACCGTACCCTGCTGGGTAGCTGGTCGGCTGCGGCGGCTGCCCCCACATCCCGATGGCCTTCACCGTGCCTGGGTTGTTCAGCGTGATGGTCGAGCCGATGAGCCGGGTGGAGTTGACAGTCGGCGTGCTGCCATCGGTCGTGTAATAAATGGAAGTATTCTGCCCCGTGTTGTAGCCGGCCTGCAGGGTGACTGGCACCGTCATGGTGACCGTCAAAGGAAAGGCTTGGTTGCCGGCCGCAGGAGAAATAACCGGCGCAATCGACTGGTCCGTTGTGCACCCGTTCGCAGTGACGTTGCCCACCTGGGCGGGTGGGACTTCGTTCGGGTTGACCTGCTCATTTACGATGTAGCCGGTCCAGCCGTTCGCGCTGGTGTAATCGGTCGGCTTGCAGATCTTGTTCCAGGAGACGGCTGCCGCCGTGACGTTTCCAGGCCCGTAATTCGTGTTGTATTCAAAGCCGTTTGAGAAGTACCCCTCGACTAGGTTGTAGAGCCCCTGGGTGCCCGATCCCCAATATTCAAAGGCGTATGGGGCGACGTGGTACTGGTAGCCACCGGCCACCGAAGTGCTCATGACGACGTTGTCTTCCACCTGCATCGCGGGGCACGGGGCACCGGTGCCCATGCATGCCGTCTCCCCTGAGTAGTAGAGGGCGTTGTAAAAGCCGTTCCCGCAGCAGGGCAGCGACATGGTGAGGGTGCCGAAGTAAGCTGTCGGCCAGCCGTTCAGCGTGCCCACGTCATCGATCAAATCGACGTTATGGCTCACGATGAATGGGCTATTCACCACCTGCCACTGCGCTTCTACGGCAATGCGATGGATGTTGTGCAGGAAGTTGTACTCGATCTGGACGTTATCCCCAACCCGCGAAACGCAGGTGGCGCAGTTGCCGGTGACCCCACCGTTCGGCTTGATCCCCTCGTTCATGTAGGAGATGAAGTTGTGGTTGAAGGTCGCGTTGCGCATGGTGCCCGTCGCGATCCAGATCGCCGTGCACGCCGAATTGATCTCGCCCGGGCCGTTGGGATTCCATGACGTGGGGCAGGAGCCAGAATTGCCAATCGTATTGAATTCGACATTCACATTCTGGACGAGGTTGCCCACATAGGCAGAGGTCCCGGAGCCGACGACGGGTGTGGTTTCGGCGCCGTCGAACTCGATCGCATTGGGCCCGGCGCAGCACGCTTGGGCCGGGTTGCCGGAGTCGGGCACGTTGATGATGGTGTTGTTCAGCAGTGTGATATTCGAGTGGTTGGTGCCGTTGAAGTAGGGCCCTCCTGATCCAGTGAAGCCCAGGTTTTGGATGGTCACCCCAGTGCAGCCCGAGAAGTTCCATGGGTTGGCGCTTGCGCCTACCGTGGACGCGTTGATGTAGGCAGTGGGATTCGCGAAGTTGGCAATCGACGGCCCCATGTAACTCACATTGCCGCAGGGAAGGTAGACGGCGGAGGTCCAGTTGGTCGAGCCAGGCGCGAAGAGAACTTCGTGGGTGAGGGGTCCAGGGCATGCGCCGCTGTTGGCCGTACTAGCCGCCGAGGTCACTGCCGCCTGCGAGGCGTTGGCGGCCAGCGCACACTGCGCGTGCGCCGTTGGACCGCAGAACGCCGTGCCCGCCAGCAAAGCCAGCAGGAATAAAAGATTTTTCATTTAATTAGATTGAAATCCTGACTAAACTGCTGGCTGGCTGCTTGAAAGAAACGCCGCGGGGGAGTTAACGGCGTGGACGATCTTGTTTGTATCTCCCGTAACCATCTGGTATCTATGTTTGATTCAGTAAAGGTTTATGGCGGGTAAGTGCCACCGGAGCCGCGAGCTCCTAGTAAGGCAAGAAGCCAATCGATCATATGGGACGGTCCTCCTCTCCCAGCACATGCACCAGGTTTGCCGGTATTTCTATGTCGCCGATGCGCACCTGTCCTATGTCCCGGTGGGCCCTGGAGGCGGTAAAACTTTAATCGGCGGCAGGCTCTCGATCTTCAGTGAGCCCAGCCTTCATTTCCCAACCCATGCGCCGGTCTGGCACACGTAGAGCGTGTAAGAAGCGCCACCGCTTGAGTTAGTCCACAAGCTGCCAGAGTTACAAGACCCTGAGGGCGCAGAAGAAGAAAACGTGATACTCGGCGCTCCACCGCCCGTGCCCATGGTGATCGTCGGGTTGCCGGTGCCAACCACCGAGATATGCGGGTTCGAAGTGTTGCTCGCCGGGGGTGTGCCGCCCGAGGTAGCGCCGCCAAAGTCCGACAGCCAGTAGCCGTTGCCGGTATTTGTGCCGCTGCCCAACAGCCCCTGTGATCCGCCGCCAGTCGTGCGCCATATCTGATACGTCACCACGCCAGCCGACCACGGGCATCCCACCGAGATCCCCTGGGGGAAGCTCCAGGTCGCAGCTACGCTGGTGGCTGTGGTCGTCGTGCCGGGAATATTGTTCCCATCGACATCCATGCCGGTGCACACCCAGCTGGCTGAGCTCGCGCCCGAAGGCAAAGCCCCCTGCAGTTGAGGAGCGCCAATCGTCGCTGGCTGAATCACGTTGAGCGACCCGGCATGCCCGCCGGCCAGCGCCTGGGGAACCAGCGAAGTGCCCGGAATATTCGACTGCAGCAGGTAGCCCGTATCGGCGATGTCCGGATGGTAGGGAAACGCGCTGCCAATCACCATCGAGCCGTTGAATGTGCTCTGCACGCCGGAATTCTGCTGCGTGATCGCGCCCCCGGTGTTGACCCAAAGCTCATTGTTGCCGCCGTTGGCGGAGAAGACGCTCGATCCGCCGTGGTTGTAAGGGAAGCCATTATTCGCCGTCAGAATCGGCGCTGAGGTTTGACCATAGGCGATGACATTCGAGGGTGGCTCCGCGGTTGAGCCCAGCACCAGTGAGACCATGACCACACCTGCGCCCGAGCTGTGGGATGTCGCCGTGGTCAGGTATTGGCCGCGCGTCAATCCGCCCAGCACCGTGCCGCTGACAATGGTCGAGTAGCACTCATACTCGCTATCCACAAAGAAGCAGCCCGAGGGCGAAAGCGTACCGGTCGCGCCTACGGTAGCCGTCGTATCGCTCGAGCCTTGGTTGGCCGTCAGCGAAGTCGTTCCGCCCTTGGTGGGGCAGGTATATCCGCCGTTGATGCCAGTGATGGGCGACTGTACGCAGCCCGTGCCATTCGGGGTGTTGATATTCGTTACATTGATGGTCTGCGCATTGAAGCTCTCAGCCACTGGCGCAAAGTCCATGAACCCGATCTGGATCTGGTCTGCCGTGGTCGCGCCAAAGAAGGCGACCTGCAGCACGCAGCCCGCGCCGCCGGCAGTCGTGAGGTCCACCTG
>JBARKD010000859.1:0-1635 GCA_049800615.1 Acidobacteriaceae bacterium
CTCCCCATGACGTCATTGTCTCACAGTAGACATATTTTGTCTACAAATGGAAATTGAACGGGTTTTGCTATACGCCCGGCGCCCGCGCCAATGACCGCAACGCGAGTGCCCTTCTGGATCCTGCCCAGGACATGAAGACCGTATACGAGATTGAAGGCACGAACCTGTTGCGAATAAAGTGTGACGTGCCGGGCGAAGCAGCCGAGCACATACACGCCGGGATGGCTGGCTACTTCAGCGTAATTCTCGATGAGGCTCTGCCACTCACTAGTAGGCAGCGTGGAAGGCATGCGGTGGCTCCTCGTGTCAAATTCTGGCAGATGCTGGGGTCACGAGCGCTACCAGAACGTTTTCTTACAGAAAACGACACGAGTCAAGGCTTTTCCGCTCTATCCGCGCGGTAATCCGGTGACGCATTGGATAATGGTCCCAACAAAGCGAAATTACAGATCTGCATCCCGCTAGCGAGGCCTACGGGCCTGTCCTTTAATCCCGGAGCCGTTGAGTGGTCCGCGTCCTGGCATGGTCGTAACTTCGATACGAGTATTCTTCATAAACGCGACGTCATGTCCGTGCGCCAGCCAAAGGTCGTAGACCGAAAGGGCAGCTGCATAAAAGCCAATACCGGCTGCCACGTCACGTGAGTCTGCCAGAATGCCGGCAAGCCGCCCCATAATCCCAAAGCCATTCGACGCCACGGTGCGGTTTAGGACTTGGTTCTCGTCGGTATCGAAAGCCCGTCCCGCTAGAAAGTTGAGCGCGATGGGTACAATCACGCGGTTCTGCGAGTGTTTTTGTTGGACGCCGCCCTCCGAGTCGATCTTTAAATTCTCTTGCTTGTTCGAATCGATGCCGGCCAGTGTGCCTTCCACAGGTTGAGTAAAGCCCCCAGGCAGCCTCAATTCTCGAAATCGAAAACGAAGCTTGCCCTGCCGTCCAAAAGAGCGCGCTGCTTTCGCTTGCGTGATCTCCCCAATCACTAAGGATCCTTGGGGAACCACAAGTGCGTGGTCCGAGTTGAAAACCGGGTCCGCGACAGAGGCCTGGAAAGTATCCCCCGGCTTTGCTTGGGCGGAGCTGATCGTTCGCAGCAAATAAGCATGCAGTTGCCATCCCTTATCTTGCTCTGCAGAACCCGCCGCAGCGTCTGGCTTTTGCTTGGCTGCCACGGCTGGCCCGTTGCTGCCCGTCGGCGAATGGTCGCTAACGCTCAGGTTCAACGGCCGAGTCAGCTCAATCGTCCATGTTGTTCCCGTATCGATCCTTTGCGGGTGATACGGCAGCTGGGTATAAATAAATTGAACCAGCCGATCGCCTTGCCCGGGCGCCGTGAAGAGAGCCGCAGTTTCTTTCAATTCCTGCTTTGCCTGGGCCACCTGGTCCCCCAGGAAAGAGCGCTTCTTTTGTTCGGGAGGAGGCGACAAGTGCAAAACCGCAACGCCATCCGTAGCCCGATCGCTCTCAATCGGCTGCAAGGTTCCATCCGGTAGAACAACCTGATTGAATTGCACAACGCAGGTATGAAAAGGGGTGAAATCGCCTCGCAAACGGGCGCGGATCCGCCGGCTGTGGTCAGAATCGAGTCGCACCACGCTTCCGCGAAGAACGGTACCTGCCGGTAGGGCGATACGGTTC
>JBARKD010000860.1:0-5261 GCA_049800615.1 Acidobacteriaceae bacterium
CCTATTCCGGTGCCCACTAGTTGTCAGCAAGAAAACGCGATCGTGGGTGATTTCAATGGAGACAAAATCCCGGACATCGCCTTCAGTGTCGGATCCGGCTACGGATCTGGGGTTGCGGTTTGCTTGGGGAACGGCGACGGAACCTTCAAGGATGCTGTAATCTCCGATGCCGGCGTGCAACACGGATTACTCGCGACTGGGGATTTCAACCACGATGGCAAACTGGATTTAGCGGCTTCCGATACTGGGGGGGTCAGCATTCTGCTGGGCAATGGTGACGGCACGTTTAAGAATGGCATTGCTACAGCCCTGAGCGGCAGCAGTTTTCCAAAATTCACGGTGGGTGATTTCAACAACGACGGCAAACTCGACCTCGCCGCCGTCAACGGCAATACTGGCGAGATCAGCGTTCTATTGGGGAACGGAAATGGCACGTTCCAAGCCCCCGTCGCCACCGCGAACCAAGGTTCAGTCGGCATCACGTCCGGCCTTCTAACCAGCAGCAAGAACCTTGACCTCGTAACTGTGAGCGCCAACACCCTATACATTTTCCTGGGCAATGGCAATGGGAGGTTTGGCGCGCCCACTTCCATAACCGTTGGATGCTCAGACGCTCAGACCAATGCGCCGCTTCTTCGTGACGTGAACGGCGACGGTAAGCTCGATTTGATCTGCTATAACTCTGCGGGCTTACTGGTCGTGTTTTTAGGCAACGGGAATGGAACCTTCCGGACTAGAAAAACCTTCGCGGCTACCAGCGATAACAACGGCTCTATTGCGGCAGCAGACGTTAACGGAGATGGTTTGCTGGATGTAGTTCTCTTCAGTCCGCGATATGGTTCAGGTTTCGACAATCCGCTGGGCACACTGATCGTGTATCTCAACCAAGGGAAATCAGATTGAAAGTTAGGCAGTGCCAGAGCCGGACGCGACCCGTCCGGCTTCTTTTATGAACGTCATTATTCTTATCGGCCAACCAGCAATCCTCTTGCGCGGAGTTCGTCGCCGAAATAAGTGTTGAGAAAACTGCCGAGCCGTAAATCCAATATGCGACCTTCGCTCGTATTCAAACCGTGGACAAAGGCCAAGGCAGCCTAGCTGCGTGTAGACAGTTTTCCCGCAGAGCTCCGGCACATCCAGCATTCTTGATTGCATCGCAAGAGGCGAAATATGGCCAAGTGGTTCTTACTTGCTCTGTGTCTTTCTAGCGCAGAGGCCTGGTGCCAAAATTCGGTGTCGAATAATCCGCAGGCACCCCCAGTTCCAACCTCCGCAACCGACCAGCAGATTGAGGCGCTACAGAATCGCGTAAAGAAAGCTCCTAACGACTTCTCGGGATATGACAAGTTAGGGGCGGCATTCTTTCAAAAGGCGAGAGAAACAGGAGACATCGCCTACTACGACCTCGCCGAGCAAACGCTCAAGAAATCACTCGACCTGGTTCCACAGGATTTTCGTGCCGCCGATCCTCTGGTTCACCTGTGCCTGGTATACATGGGAGAACACAGGTTTGCCGATGTTCTCGTGTACGCACAAAAAGCAATCGCCTTGGGCTCAGGAAATCTGGCAGCCTTCGCGGTCGAGGGAGATGCCTACACGGATATGGGCGACTATGACCAGGCAGCAGCGGCGTACAACACGATTCAGAACCTCGGCAGTGCGACCTCCTCACCATTGCAGGTCGCCTATACGCTCGACAGCCGCAGGGCGTATCTGAGCTTTCTGCACGGTGATTCTTCGGAAGCGATCCGGCTTATGCATAGCGCGATCGCGGCTGCGCTGCAGACGCGCGAGCCCCGAGAAAACCTGGCGTGGCTCTACTTCGAATTAGGCGAACGCTACTTCCAGGCCGGCGATTTAACCAATGCCGAGCGCTCGTATAGCGCGGGTATTACCGTCGACCCCAATCACTACCGTTCGCTGGCTGGACTAGCCAAGGTTCGGGCTGCACAAGGAAGGTTCGAGGAATCCATCCAGCTCTATCAACGTTCGATCGCAATTATTCCATTTCCGGTGTACGTAGCCGAGTTGGGAGACGTTTACAAAAAGACGGGACAGCCAAGTGAGGCCCAGCAACAATATGATCTCGTCGAATACATCGCACATCTCAGCAAGTTAAACCAGGTCCTGGCCAATCGAGAATTAGCACTGTTCTACGCCGACCACGAAATCAAGTTGGCAGATGCTTTGGAGTTTGCGCGGAGGGAACTTGATGTCCGGCACGACATCTACACATGGGACGCTCTGGCGTGGGTATTTTACAAACGCGGACAGGCCCAGGAAGCTGCCGCTGCCATGAAAAAGGCGTTGAGCCTGAATACGGATGATCCCCTGCTGCTGTATCACGCAGGAATGATCTATCACAGCCTGGGGCAGGATTCCGATTCCGAACAATTTCTGAGCCGTGCCATAAAAGCAAATCCTCATTTCCATGTCATCTATGCCGAGGTTGCGCTCCGGACGCTCGACGATATTGCCCATTCTCGAAGCCGCGATCTGAGGTCCAGCGATCTGAGGTCCAGCAATGCACACAACTAGGCGCACGACGGGATGGATTGGCAGTCTTACCGCTCTGGTTTTGTTCCTGATGCTCTCGGGAAGCGCCTACGCGCATCCGATGGGAAATTTCAGCGTGAACCACTACGGAAAGATCAAAGTCGGACAGGCCTCGCTGGAAATTCTTTATGTAGTGGATATGGCGGAGATTCCCACCTATCAAGAGATGCGTCAATTCGGCATCACCGCTGATCCAAACAACCCAGCTACCCTGCACTACCTCGATAGTGAGGAGGCACAACTGAAACAAGGACTCACCCTGGAGATCGATGGCCAGAATGCCAGCCTGGCTGCGGTTTCTCGCCAGGTGGCATTTGCCGGTGGCGCAGGCGGCTTGCCTACGATGAAGCTGTCTTTTGTTTTTCGAGGCAAACTTGATTCCCCTGCGGGCGTGCACAAGCTCTCTTATACCGACAACAACTTCCCTGGGCATGCAGGATGGAAAGAGATCGTAGTTCTCAGCGACGGATCACAAATTCTCGAAAGCACTGCTCCCGCTGTAGACCGCAGCCAGGAATTGACGAATTACTCTTCCGATCTGTTGAATAGTCCGCCTCAGCAGTTAGCTGCACTGGTGAACTTTGAAACGGCTGTTCCCCAGGCGGAGGATCGCACTCCGCCATCAGCGGCGGGTGTCGGGGCGAAACCGACAACTGCGAATGCAAAGATTCGGCACTCGACAGCTTCGGCTGGAAATCCGCGCCCTGCAACGGCCATAGTAACGGCGTCGAGCATGATCCACTCCAGTTCCCGGTCCGCATCGCTTCCGCAGAATCACTCTTCTCAGAATCCATCACACAATACGCCGCACAGCCGTTTCACCGAGTTGATTTCAACTCAGCACAAGCTAAGTATCTGGGTTTTGCTCTCGGCCGCGCTCATCGCGGCAGGCCTCGGCGCACTTCATGCGCTGGAACCGGGGCACGGTAAGACGATCGTGGCTGCGTATCTGGTCGGTTCGCGCGGCACTGCGAGGCATGCCGTGTTGCTGGGATTCGTGGTCACCGCCGCGCACACTGCCGGGGTGTACCTACTGGGAATTGTGACGCTTTACGCTTCGCGCTACATCGTTGCCGAGCAGCTCTACCCATGGTTGGGGGCGATTTCCGGCATCAGCGTCACTGGACTCGGCATTTTCATATTTCTGCGGCACTTAACCGGAGAGAGTGGAGAACATTCGCATGCCGCAGGAGAGCAGCATTCGCACTGGTTTCCTTCCATGTTAAAACTGAGGGCCCTACAACAAACTGAGAGATCGAGTGCGGGATCTGCATCGTCTAACTTTGCATCGTCTGAGCCGGACGAAACCCGCGCCGTATCGTTACGAGAGCTGTGCGTGCTGGGCATCACGGGAGGCATAGTTCCTTGTCCCGCGGCGCTGGTGGTGCTGCTGAGCGCTTTTTCGTTGCATCGCATCGGGTTCGGATTGTTCCTGATCATCGCATTCAGCCTCGGCTTAGCCGCGGTCCTTGTGATTGTTGGTCTCACCATGGTCTATACCAAGCAATTCATGGCACAGCGCGTCAGCGCCGAAAAATCCTTCATACGTTATCTTCCACTCCTGTCCTCCGCATTTATGGTCGTGCTCGGGCTTGGCATCGCGCTTTCGGCATTCGCGTCGGCTCCCATCTCACATAACCTTCTCTCGAAAGACAAACTGCTGCCATTTGTCACGATCACTCTTTTGGGTTTGTTTCTGGGAATGCGCCATTCCACCGACCCAGACCACGTGGTGGCCGTTTCAACCATTGTGAGCCGCCAACAGTCGATCAAGAGCTCGGCGACGATTGGCTTGCTATGGGGGTTGGGACACACTCTCACAATTTTCCTGGTGGGCTCCGCGATTATTATTTTCGGAGTTGTGATTCCGCCGCGGCTTGGATTGTCGATGGAATTTTGCGTTGCTCTGATGCTGATCCTGTTGGGCATTTTGAATCTGACTGGCGCCCTGCGATGGATTACGGAGCGCTTAACCCCACCGAGCCGTGTCAGCGAGTCGCTGCGGAAATTGCCTTTCTCGAATGCCAGCTCTGAGGACGATGCAAAGCCAGGCACAATTTTCTCTCTCGGCAACGGGAAATTTCTCGGCAGAGCGGTAAGCGACCTTGGGGTATATCAGACCTTGCGGCCTCTGGTCATCGGGCTGGTGCACGGATTGGCGGGCTCTGCGGCGGTTGCCTTGCTGGTTCTTTCCACGATCAAGAATCCGTTCTGGTCAACGGCCTATTTGCTGGTGTTTGGGGTTGGAACGATGGCGGGAATGATGCTGATGACTGCAGCCATTTCCGTACCACTCGTCTTTACCGGAAGAAAGTTTTTCGGAATCAATCGCCATTTGACCGCGATTTCCGGCCTCGCCAGCGTGGCGTTCGGAATGTTCCTGGTCTATCACATCGGTTTTGTGGACGGATTGTTCACCGCTCATGCCCACTGGATCCCGCAGTAGGAGCGGAAACCAGCGCGTTGGTTTTCGAGTTACCTTTCTCGAATTGCCAGGCTTAGCGTTGCCGGTAAGAGTCGCAAAAACTCACTCCCTGGAATAACTCTGCTTCGGAATCGATCTGACCCGCAATAACTGCAAGGCCTTATTGTTCGTTGCTCTTGCCTCCGCAAAATAAAACCGGGAATCGCCAATCCGCTCCGCGAGTGATTCTCGTAATGGTTATGAAGCGGGCGTCTTCAGTCGTTTCATCCCCCCGGCGTGG
>JBARKD010000861.1:0-2175 GCA_049800615.1 Acidobacteriaceae bacterium
ATACCCGCAGTATCGTCCTGCAAGAAGGCAAGCCGATACAGTTCGAAGCGCAGGTAGGGAGAATCGAGGTTTTTCGCTTGCGCCTCCTCAGCGGCGGCCCGCGCCTCCTCAAGGCGGTTCAGAGAGAGATAAGAATCGGCGAGCGAGGCATACCCCATACCAATCGGCGTTGGTGCGAGCCGAAGGCTCTCACGCGTTGCGACAACGGCTTTGTCATATTGCCCGACAATAGAATAGATTCCCATTTCGATACCTCGTGGCGCGTCGTCACGAGGGTAGGTTTGCGCCCACAGTTCGCATGACTGGAGTGCCTTTTGCATGTCGCCGAAGACGACGTAATAATAGGAAGACTCGATCTGGAATCTCTCTCGCGCCGTCACTCGCCCGCGTAGCTCATAAGCCTTGTGCCCGTTCTCCGCCGCGAGGATGCTCTCACCTAGATTCATGTAGTTCACCGCTAGAGCGTTGTACGCTACCGCGAAATTTGGATCGAGGCTGATTGCTCGCCGAAGGAGCGGCACAGCCGTGGCAAAATCAGTCTTCATTAAAAAGGCCTTCTGTCCAAGGGTGTAGGCTTGCAGGGCTTCAAGTGAAGGAGTGGTGGCTTGCTCAAGCGGCGCATCAAACCCTCGCACCGAGCCAAGTGATTCGCCCAGCCTGCTCCGCATCTCGGTAGCGGCCTTTCCGAGAGCATCTAGAACGTGATTCTTGTCGCTGGCCTGAGCTTCGGTGCTCGCCAGTGATTCGCCGCTGGAGCAGTTGACGGCCTTCAGAATCAGATTGTACTGAGTGCCGATCTCTGCAATCGAGCCATCAAGGACGACGGCGCTACTCGTTCGTTGACAGATTTCGCGAGCAATGTCGGATGTAAGCCTCGCATCCTGAGGCTGACCCATCATCCGTAGGGTCTGCTGGATTTGCTGGTCAGAGACGATGCTCAGGAAGGGCGATTGCTCCAGTTGCACAGATAGCCCCTGCCGCAGCGTGCCGTCCAACACTGTGTCCCCAGACGTGTTTGCGACGTCCGCCAGGACGATGGTGTCTGTATCCGTCAGTGCGTGGGCCTTGCGGGAGAAAAAGAGCCAGCCGCCCACGGCCAGTCCGGCAACAACAATTGTTGCACCAGCGGCCACCGCCCATCGAAACCGAGGGGAGTTCTTGGCGGGCTTCAACTCGGCCGCGACTGTGGCGACGGCTGCACGACCCGAATCCGTGTCGCGCTTTAGTCGTTGCAGGTCCGCTCGGATCTCCGCAGCACTCTGATAGCGCAGATTGCGGTCTTTCTCTAGGGCCTTGTTGATGATGTCCTCTAGCTTGGGCGGTATGTCAGGGTTCAGCCGCAAGGGGAGCAGCGGAGCACGGTTCATGATCCCGTCGAAGATCACCCCTGTACTTTCGCCCCGGAACGGCAACGTCCCAGTCGCCATTTCGTAGAGAACGGCACCGAACGAGAACAAATCCGTTCGTGCGTCCAATTCCTTAGCACGGACTTGCTCCGGCGACATGTAGGCGATGGTTCCCACAGCTGTTCCCGGATTCGTCAAGTGCTCAGCACTAGATTCGACAGTCGCCTGCGACATGCCCCCTGCCGCTCCCATTGCCGTGCTTCCAACCGGAATAACTTTCGCCAATCCAAAATCCAGAATCTTCGCGTGTCCACGCTTGGTCACAAAGATATTGGCAGGCTTGATGTCTCGGTGAACGATGCCAGCAGCGTGAGCCGCATCCAGCGCGTCGGCGATGTCGATGGCGATGAGTAGAAGAACTTCCGTTTCCAGCGGCCGCCCCGCAATGCGGTGCTTCAGCGTCAACCCGTCCAGAAACTCCATGGCGATGAACGCTTCGCTGTGCTGGTCGTCAATTTCGTAGATCGTGCAAATATTGGGGTGATTCAGAGCTGAGGCGGCCTTAGCTTCACGCTGAAAACGCGCGAGTGCCTGTGGGTCATTGGCTACCTCGTCGGGCAGAAACTTGAGGGCGACGAAGCGATGCAGACGCGTGTCTTCGGCCTTGTAGACCACTCCCATACCCCCGCTGCCGAGTTTCTCGACGATGCGATAGTGCGATATGGTTTGGCCGATCACAAGGAGATGTCCGGCTTTCGGGTCGCTTCATCTTACGGACGCGGCACCAGCCAGTCAACGAATGGCAACTCTGGTGCGAGCGGGCCTGGCC
>JBARKD010000862.1:0-5354 GCA_049800615.1 Acidobacteriaceae bacterium
CGCTCCGCCAGCTCGAACGCAAGCAGAACGCGGCGCCGGATTTCGGTGGCATCCTCGACCGTCTTGAGGCCTGGCGCCCACTGCGCCCAATCGTCTTTGCCGAAGTAGGAGTGAGTGGAACCGGTCCCGAGGATCAGGTAGTCGTACTCGAGTTGCGCGCCGCTGCGCAGATGCAGACGTTGCTGATCCGGGTCAATCTCGTTGACCTCGTCCATCAGAACTTCGATATTTTTGCCCTTGGAAAAAATGGAGCGGATCGGCTGCGCGATCTCGGCGGGCGATAATACCGCCAACGCCACCTGGTAGAGCAAGGGCTGAAAAGTGTGATGGTTGCGGCGGTCGATCAGGGTCACATCGACAGCCATACCGGACAGTGCTTTGCCGGCGCTCAGACCGGCAAAGCCCCCTCCTACGATGACCACGCGGGGACGTTTGCGTAGATTCCCGACAGCAGGGGGAGTCGCAGTTGTCTTAGCCATTCGAATCCTCTTCCGTTGGATGCGCTGTGCCGGCTGTTTGGATCCAGGGAAAGCCAGCGCTAAATCTCGGGGTAAAAATCGAAGAAGGCTTCGATGCTTTGGCGCAGCTGGCCCTCGATTTGCTCGCGCGAGCCCTCGAGCACGTGCATGGTGACATGCGCCTGCTTTCCATTTTTGAGGGTGACGGTTGCGTCGCTCACTTCCACCGCTTCCTCGGAGGGAAGCAGCCTCATGCCGTAGATCAAGGTGAGATTTGCCATGCCGCAATGTTAACTCCGGCCCGGATTTGGTCAAATTTCACGCAGCTTGTCTCCGGGGGAAGATTGTTGTCCGGGGGGCGAATTGCTACCGCGCTGGTTACCTAAATGCTTGGTTGTGCAGGCTCCGTTTGGGAGAAAACTGCAGGTCTCTCCACTTCGGTCGAGACGACAATTTTGTTGCCAAGAGGGTGCTTCGTTTCCCGCCGACTATGCGAAAGCCTGTTTGCATTTGGGTTTTGTGGGCGGGAAAGATAACCGCAGGTCTCTCCACTGCGGTCGAGACGACAATTTTGTTGCCGGGAGGCGCTTCGTTTCCAGCCGACTATGCGAAAGCCTGTTTGCATTGGGTTTTGCGGGCAGGAAAGATAACTGCAGGTCTTTGGGGACTGGGGTTGTCTTCCCGGGAAACGGATGGAAGGGCTCCAGGGTCGGCAAAGTGCCCAGCCTCACCCTGCTCCTTTTACGGGACGGGTAGAATCAAAGTTCTACGTCTATGTCAGAAAACATCCGCGATACCGTTATTGTCGGTACGGGCTGCGCCGGTCTCACGGCCGCCATCTATGCCGCCCGTGCCAACCTTAAACCGCTGGTGCTCGAAGGTCATGAGCCCGGAGGGCAGCTTTCGATTACCACCCTGGTCGAGAACTTCCCCGGCTGGCCTGAAGGAATCCAGGGCCCGGAGCTCATCGAGCGCATGAAGCTGCAAGCGACGCGATTCGGGGCTGAGATTCAAATGGGGCACCTGGTGTCGGTCGATTTCTCCAAGCGGCCGCTGGTCCTGGAACTGGGCAAGGAAACGGTACATACCCGGACCCTGATTATCGCCAGCGGGGCTTCCGCGCGCTGGTTGGGGATACCGAGTGAACAGGCACTGATAGGCCACGGCGTAAGCTCCTGCGCTACCTGCGACGGGTTCTTTTTCTCGGGCAAAGAGATTGCCGTCATTGGTGGGGGCGACTCGGCCATGGAAGAGGCGTTGTTTTTGACCCGGTTCGCCAGCAAGGTCACCTTGATCCACCGGCGGGAACAATTCCGCGCTTCGCGCATTATGCTCGACCGGGCCATGGCCCACGACAAAATCAAGTTCCTCAGCAACACGAAAGTGGAGGAGGTGCAGGGCGTCGAGGAGAAGGAAGTCAAGGGACTCCGGCTGCGCAATACGCTGACCCAGGACGAGTCGATTCTGCCGGTAAGCGCCATGTTTCTCGGCATCGGCCACGTGCCCAATGCCACGATGTTCCGTGGCCTGCTCGACCTGGATGACGACGGCTACATCAAAACAACAGACCATGTGTTTACTCGGGTGCCTGGGGTGTTTGCCTGCGGCGACGTACAGGATCGCCGGTACCGGCAGGCAATTACCGCGGCTGGGTCCGGCTGCGCGGCGGCCCTGGAGGTGGAGAAATACCTTGAAGAGCACGGCCGTTGAGGAGGCAGTGACGGAAGCGCTGAAAAGCAACTTCGAGCACATCGAAGCACAGATTGCCGCAGCCTGCCGTGACGCCGGCCGGCCACGCAGCGAAGTTACCCTGATGGCGGTGTCGAAGATGCATCCGGCTTCGGCGATTGTTGCCGCAGAGGCCCTGGGAGTCCGGGTGTTCGGGGAAAACAAGGTTCAGGAATTTCAGGAAAAGAGAACACAACTGCCGGCGTCGCGGGCTGAGTTCCATCTCATCGGCCACCTTCAGTCAAACAAGGCGGCTCGGGCCGCGGAGCTTTTTTCCTCGATCGATACGTTGGATTCACTGCCTCTCGCCGAGCGGTTGAACCAGGCTGCGTTGCGGCTCGGGCGGCGACTGCAGGTACTCCTTGAGATCAAGTTGAGCCCGGAAGCAGCGAAGTCCGGGATCGAATCAGATTCGCCTGAACTCCAGCAACTGCTGGAACATCTGCCCGGACTCACCGGGGTTGAATTGCGCGGGCTGATGACAGTGCCCCCGTTTCTCGAAGACCCGGCAGCCGTGAAGCCCTATTTTCGTAAGCTGCGCCTGCTGCGCGATCAGTTGGCCACAGCCCATCCACGGCTCTCGTTCGAAGAGCTTTCCATGGGGATGTCGCACGATTTTCCTGCGGCCATCGGCGAAGGCGCGACCCAGGTGCGCATCGGAACCGCACTGTTCGGGCCGCGGAATTACCTTAAGTGATTCCGATCCACAACCATCCTCTGGGAGCGACGTTTGCGGTGCGGGTGCAACCGCACGCGGCGCGCACGGCGATTGCCGGAACGGTAGGAGATGCGCTGAAGCTTTCGGTAACAGCCCCGGCACTCGAAGACAAGGCCAATGCAGCGGTGGTCGAGTACCTTGCTGAAGTTTTCGCCGTGCCGCGGGCGACGGTCCACGTGGTCGCCGGCGATCGATCACGCAACAAGGTCATTCGCGTTGCCGGCCGAACGGCATCGGAGCTCGAGCAAAGTCTGCGCAGGCATTTTTCGGTCTAGCGCACTGCGTGGGGCACTGCGTGGGGCACTGCGTACGACACTGCGTGGGGCACCGCGGTCGACTCTCTTCTTCGTTCGGCCGTGCCGTACACTGCGATGAAGGAAGGCCATGTCCACACACACTTTGTATGCCGGGGTACTCGGCATCATTGTTTTCACGCTGCTGGCGGTTTCTCTCTCACGGCTTAGCAAAACCCGCACCAAGGCGGATTTTCTGGTTGCCGGGCGTTCCCTGCCCGCCTTCGTCCTGGTTTTTACCCTGCTGTCTTCCTGGATCGGTTCCGGGTCCCTGCTGGGCGGAGCGGAAAATGCCTACAAGCACGGCTTTCCAGCGCTGTGGCAGGCTGGCGGCGGATGGGCGGGCCTTCTGCTGATCTATTTCATCGCGCCACGGGCGCGGAAGTTCGCCCAGTTCACCATTCCTGACCTGCTCGAGGCCCGGTACAACCAAACAGCCCGCGTCCTAGGCGTGATCGCCATTCTTTTTGCCTATACCGCCATCACCAGCTACCAGCTGATTGGCGGCGGCGACATTCTGCATCTGATCTTTCCTACCGTCATCTCCGCCGACCTGGGCAAATACATCATCGCGGCATTTGTGATCGTGTTTACCGCCATTGCGGGCATGGCCTCGGTGGCCTACATGGATGTGGTGATCGGCTGCCTGGCAACGGGAACGCTGATCCTATCCTTGCCATTCGTACTGCACGCGGCCGGTGGCTGGAGCGAGGTTACAAGGGCTCTCCCGGCGAGCCATTTCCAGGTGCTTGGGGACTTCAACCTGGCGCAGGCCCTGGAGCTGTTTTTGCCCACGATGCTGCTCATGCTGGGAAATCAATCGATGTATCAGAAGTTCTTTTCCGCGAAATCGGAAAAGGATGCGCGCAATGCGGTGGTGGGGTGGATTATCGGCACGGTCATACTCGAAACCGTGATTGTTGCACTTGCCGTCTTCGGCTCGGTGGTTTTCGCGACCGGCGAGGTGCGGGATCGTCCGAGAGAGATCATCGCCTATACCGCCCTGCACGGGTTGCCGCCGTGGCTGGGGGCGCTGTTAATGGGGGCGGTGTTTGCCAAGATCATCTCCACGGCGAACAATTACCTGTTTTCGCCTTCAACCAACCTGGTCAATGATGTCTTCACCCGCTACGTGGCGCCTCGCGCGTCGAACAAGCGAGTGCTGATTGTTTCCCGGCTGGTGGTGGTCCTGCTCGGGGTCTGGGCGCTCTACCAGGCGCTGAGCACAAGTTCGGTGCTGGCCAAGACGCTCTATGCGTACACCATCTATTCCGCGGCGCTGACGCCGGTGATCCTGGCGGCCTTCTATAGCCGCCGGGTCAACGCCCAGGGCGCGGTGAGCGCGATCGCTGCCGGCACGCTGGTTACCTTTTTTTGGGACCCCGTCAAGCAGCACCTGCCATCGATACTCGCCCAGCGCGACGCCATCTTTCCTGCGCTGGCGGCTGCGCTGGTTTGCCTGATCGTGGTGAGCGCGCTGACTCCGCCACCCAACCCGGAGCAGGTGGCGCTGTTTCATGGCGGCGCAGTCGAAACAGCCCCATAGGGCAGCAAATGCGGTCTGACGGGCAACACCGGCGAGACCAGTTCTAGGGGCAAGCGCCGTCGTCCGAGGATTCGTTGGAGGAGCGCCGTCTCGGTGGTCCGAGTCTTTGATATCCCGGATGAACGCCCCGTGCCAATCCGTGCTGATCGGCTATTTTCAATAACAGCGCAGCGAGCGTTTCGCGTTCCTGATCAGTGAGGGCCGAAAGCAGAGCCTGCTGATGTTCCCGGGCGATCCTGCCAATTTTTCCCAGGGCTTCTTCTCCTCCGCCAGCCAGGTGAAGAGAATACAGGCGCCGGTCGTCAGGGTTGGCTCTCCGCTCCACGAGCCCTTGTTTTTCCAGGTTGTCGAGCATCGCGACCAGGCGGCTGGGATGGATTTTCAGCCTGGCAGCCAAGTCCTGCTGGCTCAAGCCGGCATGCATGCGAAGCAGCCGCAGAATTCCCGCATCAGCCGGGGCCAGACCGAGAACGCCTAATCTCTCCGCAAATTGTGACGCCGCATACGCCCCTACCTGGGACAGCAGGAAGGCGGGTCCTGCTCCCTGCTCCATTTTTGATGGGATCATTCTGGGATTAATTATTGCATATAATATTCATTTAGCATATAAA
>JBARKD010000863.1:0-15676 GCA_049800615.1 Acidobacteriaceae bacterium
AGATCTTTATGGAACCATCGGTTCTCACCCAGACTCTTTAACCCCTGAGGGAATGCCGTCTGGCCAACCCTCAACTTTCAGCCACTAGCGTGCTTCTCAGACGACGGCGGAGTGCCTGGGATCCGCGCAACCACCGAGTGAATACCGAGCGACCGGGCGCTTTGTGGCGCAATCACGAATTTGTTGCTATTTTGTCGTTTCGTCCTATTTTGCCCGGAGGTACTCAGATTGCTCAGGTGCTCTCTCGTGTTCGCGACTCTTCTTTTACTGCCTGCGTTCACTCACGCAGCCGAACCCAATGCGAAACAGGGCAACGCCGCCATTCGCGCCGCGGTAGAGAAATTCATCGATGCGCAGGAGATCTCCGGAGCCGTGACTCTCGTCGTTGACAAAGACAAAGTCCTTGCTCTCGACACCATCGGCTTGGCTGACATCGCGACCGATAAGCCTATGCGGGCTGACACCCTGTTCTGGATAGCCTCCATGACCAAACCCTTCACTGCGGTCTCTATCCTCATGCTGCAGGACGAAGGAAAGCTGAACGTAAGCGATCCGGTCGAGAAGTTCATACCCGAATTCGCCGGTCTCAAGGCCCCTTCGGGCCGCCCGGCGCACATCACCATCGAGCAGATGCTCACCCACACTTCAGGATTGGGCGAAGGCCAAACTGCCGCTGTCAAGGGCGCGCACTCTCTGCGCGAACTGGTTCCTCTTTATCTTGCCTCGCCAATGCAGTACGAACCGGGCGAGCGCTGGAAATACACGCAGTCTGGCATTAATGTTGCGGCACGCATTGTCGAAGTGGCCAGCGGGATGCCCTTCGATAAGTTTGTGAGCAAGCGCCTTCTCAAGCCGCTGGGCATGAAGAACACGACCTTCTACCCAAGCAGGAAGCAACGGGAGCGCGAGGCAACACCGTACGTAGTAGATAAGCAGACGGGCAAACTGACCGCCGCGCCTTTTCCCAAAGACTTCGGGAACAGCGGACAGCCTCCCTTTGGTAACGGAGGGCTGTTCTCCACCGGCCCCGACTATGCGCGCTTTTGCCAGATGTTGCTAAACGGCGGCACCTTCCACGGCAGGCAATATCTGAGCGCCGCCGCTTTTAAAGATCTCACCACCGTGCATACCGGCAAGCTCGAGACCGGCTTTCTGCAGCTCGAAGAATACGGGAGCCACGGCAAGGACTATGGGTGGGGGATCGGTGTGGCCATCCTCAAGACCCCGCACGCCGGTGTGGCGGAGATGCTTTCCCCGGGCACGTTCGGTCACGGAGGAGCCTGGGGCACCCAGGCATGGATAGACCCTGTGCGCGGCCTTGCCTACATCCTCATGGTGCAGCACCCCGGGGTCAACGGAGACGCAAGCAAACTGCGCCAGGCTTTCCAGCAGGCGGCCTCCGATGCATTTCCGCATCGATGACCCATGACCCATAACCGACGCCCGATGGCCGCCGGCATCGCCTCGGCTGCGGTTGCGTAAGGGATGCGCACCTGTGGGGGCTACTTCGTGGCTGGAGGAAGAAGATCCAGCGCGCCCATCCAGTTCTTGAAAAGCTGGATCCATTCATCCGAAGGGAGATTTTCGTGCTTCATGCCGAAGCCGTGCGCCCCTTTGAGGAAAATGTGCAGTTCTGCCGGTTTGCCGGCCGCATGCCAGGCCTCGTACAGCCTTGCTCCG
This sequence comes from Acidobacteriaceae bacterium, assembly GCA_049800615.1. GTDB lineage: Bacteria > Acidobacteriota > Terriglobia > Terriglobales > Acidobacteriaceae > PALSA-350. The sequence continues at coordinate 1,681 of JBARKD010000863.1, forward strand.
GAAATCGGCGCCACCAGCTTGTCGTCGTCAGCGGCCGCAATGAAGAGTGGCGGCGCATCCGCCGGTACGGGTGTTGCCGCCTGATAGGCTCCGTAGATAGGCGCTGCGAAGTCCGGACGGCTTTGCGCATCGTGATGCATTACAGCGCCCATCACTACGCCGCCGCCGGCGGAAAACCCGGCAATCCCTATGCGATGCGGATCAACGCCCCACTCTCCCGCGTGTTGTCTGACAAAACGGATCGCCTGGCGCCCATCTTCCTCGCCCCAGGTTCGCGCTTGCTGCAGGTTTGGCGGTAGCTGAGGAGGCGTTGTCACCGCCGGTCCCGGGTGGGACAAGGTTTGATTTAGCTTGTCCAAAAAGGGGCCCATATCCGCGTCGTTCTCCGGAGAGTGGGTGACGCGGTATTTGAGAACAAACGCTGTAACACCCTGACGCACGAGCCATCGCGCCATGTCATAACCTTCGTAGTCCACCATCAGGAAGGTGAAAGCACCGCCGGGAGCAATGATCACCGCTGTGCCGTTGGCAGTGCCGGGGGCGGGCCGGAACATGGTAACGGTGGGGATGGCCACGTTCCGCGTCATGCGATTCGGAACTTTACTCTCCGGCGACTGCATGGTCTGTTCGTGCCACGTCCACTTTTCCGTGCCGGGCGGCCGGCCCGAACCGGGCCATATGGCAAACAGACCCGCCGCATCCGGAGGCTTTTGCATATACGAGGGCAGGGACTGCGCATACGTCCCAGTGGGCAGCAACGTGAGCAGAAGAGCGATCCGCAGAAAGCCAGGCCATTGCAGGCGTGCCTTTTGTTCCATGGGAGGGCATCATAACCGCTCCACGTGCCTGAGAACAAGAACGCGCCCAAAGGGAAGACCTGAATGACGATAATCTCTTTGGGCATCCCGTCTTTGCTGTGCTAGACTCGCGGCTACTTCCCCCTTTCAGCAGATACCACATCGCTTGCCCCCTCGAGGGGAGTGAGAAAGAGGCTCCCACGATGGGTACAGCGTCCCAGGGCGTGGTCCTGTATCCGCCAGTTCGGGTCACCGGCTGGAAGAGATTGCTGGACAAAAATTTCTATTTTTTTGCGTCACTCCTCGTCGCAGCGATTGCGGTGAGTGGGTTCAGCCGCTCTGTTGGAAGTAATCTCTTCCATGCTGCCGTGCCTCGGCCGCTCCTTCTCTGGATTCATGGCGCGGTTTTTTCCGCGTGGCTGGCGTTCTTCATTGTGCAATCCACGCTGGTTCGGACGCGCAAGGTACGATGGCATCGCTCCCTGGGCTGGTTCGGAGCGGCGCTTGCGACGGCCATGGTGCCGCTGGGTATCGCCACGGCTATCGTCATGGCACGCTTTAGAGAGTATCGGCTCCACCAGACTGGCGTAGACGCTTTTCTCATCATTCCGTTCTATGACATATCGGCCTTTGCCGTTTGCCTGGCCCTCGCCGTCTATTGGCGGAAGAAACCCGAACTGCATCGCCGCATGATGTTCATCGCCAACTGTGCGTTGCTTAGCGCAGCCTTTGGCCGGTTTGATTTTCTGTTTTACAACGGCCTTATGTACGTCGCGGTTGACGCGGTGATTCTGCTCGGTGTCGTCCGCGATCTTCTCCTGGGCCGCTCCGTCCACAAGGTGTATCGTGTTGCGTTCCCGTTGCTGATAGTGGCCCAGGGCTTCGCCACCTACACGTGGATGAAAGGCTCTTCGTGGTGGCTCGGGATCGCTCATGCGATCCTTAACTAAGCCGCGTCCTTCATCGGGTTGCGTCCTCGGCGCTCTCGCCAATGATGTCGTACTGTGACTCTTTGGGGCCGATCCGGATGTGCAAACGCTTCCCATCATTCCAGACAGCCACCGTCGCGCCCTCCGGTTGCCGCCAGAGCGATTCCCGATGAGGAAGCGTCTTGTAGGGCGTCAGCGTGTAAACCTCTTCTCCAACTTTCACCGTATAGACCAGCATTTCCGAGTCGTGGCAGGTCGACATGCTACTGTCGCCGGTTCCGTAGCAGTTCAAGCGAACAGATTCAGCGTGAGTTTCCTGGTAAGTCGCGTCCATATATTTTGCGCTGGATGCGTCTTTGGCTGAAGCCATCGAACAGGTTACGAAGCAGAGAGCGAGTGTGACGGCCGGAGTTTTCACCTGAAGAGCCTCCTGTCACATCTACACCGCCGAGGCCCCGTCAGGCTTTAGCACTTTTGGCTTATTGTGTTTGCGTCTTTGTTGGGGAATGGGGGAGGCGAAGGCTTCGCTACACTTAGTCATGCTGTCCCGCGGCTCCGGCACCGGTATTGTTCTTGCTTTCGCCCTTGCCTGCAGTTGGATCGTTGCCCGTGGGCAAGTGCCGCTTCCCGCGCCCGCGGTGACCCTCACGGTCATTGACGAAGATGGCCTGCCCGTCTCCGGCGCTCAGATTACCCTTTCTCAGCCAGGGCGCGCCTCCATCGAATTGCAAACAGACTTCGCGGGCCGTTGCGTCTACTCGCTCAAGGAGGGCGCACCTTATCGGCTTCAGGTGCAGAAGCCAGGCTTCTATCAGGCTTCGGCAGACCAGACCGATGTCTCGCGTTTGGCGATCGAGGTGAAGCTGACCCATGAACAGGTGGTTCGCCAGGAGGTGAACGTCCTCTCTTCCGTGGCCGGGATCGATCCTGAACAGATCTCCGACAAGAGCACCTTTAATACGCAGGAGATCGTCAATATCCCCTACCCGACTTCGCGCGATATACGCAACCTGCTGCCTTTCACGCCGGGTGTCCTGCAGGATGGATCGGGCCAGATCCATGTCGCGGGATCGCAGACCTATGCCACTCTGGACTTGCTGGACGGATTCGATATCCGTTCTCCGGTCAGCGGTCAGCTCGCCATGCGCGTCAGTACGGACGCGGTTCGCTCCATCGATACAGAAACCACTCGTTATCCGGTGGAATACGGCAAAGCCACCGGTGGCGTGGTGGCCTTCTTCACCGGTATGGGTGATAACAAGCTGCGCTTCAACACCACCGATTTTTTGCCTTCGTTTCGCGAGTTGAATGGACTGCACTTCGACAAATTTGTACCTCGGCTCACGCTCTCCGGACCGATTGTGCGGGACCGGGCCTGGTTTTTTGATGGAGCGGAGCTGGAATACGACAACATCTACATACAAGAGCTCCCGCCCGGAGCCGACAGCAACCACTTGCTTCGCGGCAGCAACCTGTTAAAAACCCAGATCAACCTCACGCCGGCGAATATCCTTTCCGTCGGGCTCCTGTTCAACGACCTTCATTCTCCCTACGACGGTATCTCCTCCCTGACGCCGCAAGAGAGCACGACCCGGCGAAGCACCATCGCGTGGCTGCCGTACATACGTAACCAACATAGTTTGGAGGATGGCGGTCTGCTGCAGGTTGGCTTCGGCGTGGTGCGCTTTCGCGATGGTTACGAACCGCATGGGGATAGCCCCTACGAAATCACACCCGAGCAGACGCAGGGCAGCTATTTTGAAAACCTGTCGTCGCACTCCCAGCGGGAAGAGGGAACAGCAACCCTGTACCTGCCGCCTCTCCATTGGAGCGGACGCCATGAACTCGAGGCGGGGATCGATTTAGACCACATCAATTTTGACGAGAGCGTCGCTCGTGACCCTGTGAGCTATCTGCGCGAGGATGGAAGCTTGTCGCGGCGCAGCGCTTTCCCCGATCAGGCTCCGTTCACACGGCACAATTTCGAGACCGGCGCATATTTTCAGGATCGTTGGTTTACTAAACCGGGCCTGCTGATAGAACCGGGTCTCCGCTTTGACTGGGATGAGATTGTCAGGCGCCCGGTCCTTTCGCCTCGCCTCGCGGCTACCTACTCACCCCCGGGCGCCGAAGCGACGACCAAAGTATCGGCCGGGATTGGCCTCTACTACGAACACACGCAGTTGGAATACCTGGAACGCGCATTGGCTGGTGTGCGCTTCGACACCTACTACGCGGCCAATGGGGTTACTCCCGTCAGTGGGGCGCTGGAAACGATCTTTACCGCGAGCGATGCCTCTCTTCGTGAAGCGCGCGCCCTTAACTGGAGTGTTGGCCTCCAAAGAAAACTTCCCGGATCCATCTACGCCGGACTGAACTTCTTGCAGAAGCGAACCTCGAACGCCTTTGTATATGCCAATCAACAAATGCCGGATGCGCTTTACGGAACTTATCAGCTCACCAACGCCCGTCAGGATCACTACACTTCTGAGGAGCTCGAACTGACCCGGACGTTCGCCAATGGATACAAGTTGTTTGGCGCCTATACGCATTCCGCTGCGCGCACGAATGCAGCTCTCGACTATGTGCCCACGGTCTCGCTACTGGGGCCGCAGCAGAGTGCGCCGCTGCCCTGGGATGTACCCAACCGTGTTGTTTCCTGGGGCTGGTTGCCCTTGCTGCTATCACGCTTCAAGCGAAGTTGGGACGTCGTTTATACCCTTGACTGGCACACAGGGTTCCCTTACAGCGCGGTGAATGCCAACTACGAGGTTGCGGGTCCGGCGGGTTCTTACCGGTTCCCCAACTATCTCTCCTTCAGTCCCGGCCTGGAATGGCGATTTCATTTTCGTGGTTATTACTTCGGCCTGCGTGGTGTTTTGCAGAATGCAACAGCTAGCCGGGACCCGGCGATCGTTAACAACAATATCGATTCGCCGGAATTTGGGACGTTTAGTGAGTTTCCCGGCAGGGCCCTGACAGCGCGCCTGCGCTTAATCAGCTCGAAGTAGCTTGGCGTTGTCTGGCAATAGGGGATGGTCCCGCACGGCGACATGGAAACGGTAGGCGCGTGTTCCTGGTGCGCAGAATCCCGGTCTGTGATAGAAGGGTCTCGAGCCATGCGCCCGTTAGGATCACACCGGGATACCCGTGAACACTGAGGCTAAGAGAGGACCCTTGGTTCACGGGCTGGTCAGGACTCTCACCGTTTTGATCGGGATCGGGATCTTCGCGCTGGTTGCTGTGCCGCTTGTGTTTTGGCTAGAGCACATGATGCCTGTCACATTGCCCAAACCAACAGGGCCCTTTGGCGTTGGACGGTTGACCACGGATTGGTCCGATCCCCAGACGCCGGAGAGTCTGGCCCCTGAACCTGGAACACACCGCCAGCTTCTTGTCTGGATCTGGTATCCGGCCGTGGAAGAACCGCACGGGACGAGCGAATACGTGCCAGCCAAACTAGCGGCGGCCACCGAACGCGCCCGCGGCACCCTGCTGGGCAAACTGCTCACCCGCGGTCTCAGGAGGGTCCGCACCCACAGCATTCCTGATGCTGCTGTTTCTCCGCAACAGCGGTCTTATCCCGTGCTTATCATGAGGGGCGGCGCCTCTTCGCCTGTGTGGAACTACTCCGTGCTTGCGGAGGATCTGGCTAGCCACGGTTTTGTGGTCGTCGGCTTCGACGCACCCTATCGGACCGCGCTCGTCGTCCTGCCCGATGGGGAGGTCATTACCCGGGCGCCGGAAAACAACCCGGAGGCATGCCTGGGTATGGCTCAGCAGGAGCCTTGCATCGTTAGAGTGATCAATGCCTGGACAGGAGATATGTCCTTTGCTCTCGATCGGCTAGCTGATTTGAATATTCACGATCCATCCGGCATATTCACCGGAAGGCTGGACCTGTCACGAGTTGGGGCATTTGGTCATTCGCTGGGTGGGGCGGAGGCCTTGCAATTCTGTCATCTGGATTCACGCTGCAAGGCTGGCGCGAATCTGGACGGGGCTTTGCACGGCGATGTGGTGGAAGCGGGCTTTGACCGGCCGTTTATGTTTCTGCTGAGTGACCATGGCCGGGAGTCCGATCCGCAAAAAGCCCAGATTGTAGGGGACATTCAATCGGTGTATGACCGGCTGCCGCAGAAGGGACGGGCATTACTCGAGATTCGCGGCGCAAACCATTTTATGTTTGGCGACGATGGCGCCCTGCTGAAGAGCCATATCGTGCTTGGAATGCTCCGCAGCGTGGGCATGGTCAAAATCGATGGACGCCGGCAATTGACAATAACTACCTATTGCCTGCGTAGCTTTTTCGATGCTTTTCTGAAAGACGGGAACCCGTCGCACTTTACGATTTTGTCGCCGCGTTATCCGGAGCTTCAGCCTTTCCCCTAGACAAAACTGTTTCTTGAGGCCCAGTCAAGGAGAAGGACGGTCTTCGACAGCAAGGTCCGGAAGTGCGCCTTATCATGGGTAGCATGCAAACGGAGTTCTGCGGAGAACGCTCGCGCGTCGACCTCGAGACGTGGGAGCGGCGCGTCCCCTTTGAGTTCTTCAGCGACTTTACCGAGCCCTATCATGGGGTTTGCCTGCGAGTCGAATGCACGGAAACCTTTCGCTATGCAAAGGAGCATGGCTATTCGGTATTCCTTTCTCTGCTCCATCGGTCTTTGGTGGCCGCCAATCAAGTAGAAAATTTCAAAACCCGCATCGTCGACGGGGAAGTCTGGTTGTATCGCCAGATCCACGGCGGGAGTGCTGTAGGGCGCGCTAACGGAACCATAGGGTTCGGGTACTACCCCTTCCGACCCGGGCTGAAAGATTTCGTGGGTGAAGCTTCGCTGGAGGTTGAGCGGGTAAAGCAAAGACACGATCTGGAACGACATGACGGACAGGACTTGATTCGCTATTCGGTGCAGCCGTGGTTTGACTTCACATCTGTTTCGCATGCGCGGAATCTGGGGAGAAACGACTCTGCTCCAATGATCACGTTCGGCAAGATCACTGAGCTGAATGGGCGCCGCACCATGCCGGTATCCATCCACGTGCATCATGGACTGGCGGATGGCTTGCACGTGGCGAGGTTTGTGGAGCTGTTTGAGAAGTATCTGGCCGCACCCGAGCTGATGTGAAGTCGGCGGAAATCGAAAATATTTTGCTTCCCCGCTAATCCGAAACCACAGTCATCGGGATCTATATAAACGGGACAAAAGACGATGCCCACGCTCATAACCATTGGTTGTTACCAAAGCCGCATACGCCCGGTTACTTGCCGCCGCCGGCAGGCCACTGCGCGTTCACTACCCATAACTTGTTTATGGGGGCGGGAATGAAAAGACTTGGCCATCTTGGGAAAAATAAGGACTTAGCTTCACAATCAACGGTTCTTTTCACCAGCCTCCTGGAATGAGGAGGACTGGCCGCTTTTTACCTGGTTCGACAACGAACGCCCAGATGGCGAGCGGTGATCGATAGCGACCGTCACGGTACTGCCCAGGGGGAGATCATCGGGATCGGTCTCGACCCAAATACAGGCGAGACGCACGCCTACCTGGCCAGTCCCACGAAAGAAGCTGCAGCCCAGGTGAACAGCAGGAGGCCTATGCTTTTGCCGGATGCAGTTCGGGCCCGGCTGAGATTCATCAAGCCATAAAGCGTCTACCCGGATTTCCTGTTGACATCACTGGCATTGCCAAGTGCGTGTCATAGCGGACCTCTAGCAGGCTGCGGAGAAACAACGTAGCGGCTCGATCGTTGCTTCGGCGCGTTTTTTCGCAGCCTCTAGAAGCGGAAGCGACCTCCCACCTGGAGAGTTCGTGGATTTGTGGTCGACTTTCCTGTGACCTCGCCAAATTGCGCGTTGTTCGGGGTTAGGTTCAACGAGCCCGGCTGCCCGGACGGCGATATCGGCGACAGATTTGGATGGTTGATGAAGTTGTATGCCTCGGCGCGGAACTCGAAGGCAGTTCCTTCGGTCACGGGAAACGACTTGATCATTGCCAGGTTCCAATTCTGAAGGCCGGGGTTATAGATGTTGTCGCGGACGCCTTTTTGAAGATTGAATGTCCCCGCCGGTGGCGGGGTAAAGATCGGACTCCCGTCGCCATTCGTGGTGGCAAACCACTTGCCGCCGGTGCCCTGGGGTCCAGCAAAGTGGCCAAGATGCCTCGGATTTCCGTTCTGCACCCAAAACTGGCCTTCCGTGCCGCAGCCGAAACTCCCCACTTCTCCTACACCGGCATAATCGTTGTTGGTGCCCACTCCGCAGGGATAACCGGTCTGAAACTGAGAGCTGCCGCTCAACTGCCAGCCACCGAGAAGCTGCCCCTTCCAGTTCCGCTGTCCCAAGAAGTAAGGTTCGACGTAGAGATAGTTGACCACCAGCGCATGGCGGACGTCGTACTCGGAGGGTCCCCAAAGATTGCTGGTGTTGTACGTGTCGGGCACGATGTCGCGGTAATTCGAGCTGTTGTCCATGCTCTTGGCGAAGCTGTAAGAGACTCCCACCGTCGACGACGAACGCAGGTGGGTGATCCAGGAGACCTGCAGCGAGTGGTAGGAGGAGTTAACCCCGCTCTGTTCCTGTTGAACCGAAGTGAGGCCTTTGTAGGGGCGAAGATAGCTCACATTGATGCCGGGATTGTTGGTGAGCGCGCCCGCCGCGGTCTGGTTGATGTCAAGCGCCCACCAATTGTGGACTCCGTGAGCTCCTACGTACGCAATATTGAAGACCGAGTGCAGGGAAGCGAATTCCTGTTGCACGCTCAAATTCCAATTCCATCTTGTGGGTGGCTTCAGGTTTTTGGCCACGCTGGTAATCGTGATGGGAGGAGCTATGGTTGTCGTCAAGGAGGCGCCGGGATTGTCGACCGAGACATTGGTGACGGTAACCGTCGGCTGGAAGGGGGAATTGCCCCCTGGGAAAACGTTATCAAGGAGTCCCTTGCTGGTTGCGAAATATCCCACGCCCGCGCGAACCACCGTGCTGGGGTAAATCTGATAAGCGACCCCGACACGCGGTTGCACGATCGTCGTGGAGTTCGTGTATCCCCGGCTCAGGCCGGGGGCAAACAGGCCGGTGCAGGGTTGACCAGCGCAGGCATTGTTGGCGGGATTCGCCGCTGCTACACGACCGTTAGCCGAACTGGGGAACTTGCTCAGGCCAGGAATCACCACTCCGTTGTAGGCATTGCCCGTTCCCAGGGTTACATTGCCGGTGGCTGGATTCACGAAGGGAGCGGCCGAGGGAACGTAAGAGGCGGGATCGAAAAAGTCCGCGTTGCCATCACGAGCAAAAGGTGGAAGCGTAGTGGTAAAGCGCAGGCCATAATCCAGGTGAAATTTGGGAGTGAGCTGCCAGTTATCCTGAATAAAATACTCGAGTGCCCAACCGCGCCAAACGGTGAATGCCTTGGGGCCGATTTCTGTGTAGCTGTCAGCCAACCCGAGGGCGAGGTTGGCGAGACCGACGCCAGAGGTGGCACCGTACCCTGTCCGCGCGTCCGTGAGGATGAAGGTGCCGTTCTGGTTGCTGGCCCCTCCAGGGACAGTGCTCACGTTGATTTGATCGTTATCATTCTCGCCCGAATAGAGGCCGTAGAAGCCGCCTTTAACGGTGTGATTTCCCCACACCTTGGTCAGGCTGTCCGAAAACGAATAGATGATTCCCGAAGAGTGAGAGGGATATGGTCCTCCGGCAATGCTGGCGAAGGTCGGCACACTGGCGGTTGGAATCTTTTGCTCCGAGGCCTTGGCGCCCGGCAGGATGTAGGGGAAATTAATTCCATACTGTCCACGGTTGTAACCGGCGCCGCCGGGCGAGGCCTGGATATACACGTCATCGATACTGACGCTCACACGCGCTTCGTTGATCATGCTCTGGCTGATGGTCCAAATCCAGCCCAGGGCGTCGGTCTCATTGGGGCGCTGAAAGACAATGGGAACCAGGGGATTGCTTTGGTTAAACGGCGATAGCTGGTAATAGGAGTTGTCTGAGCGGCGAAACTCCAGATGGTGATTCTGGGTGATGAACAGGTCTCCGTTGATTTGACCCTTGCGTTGATTTTCCGGGTCGGGGAGGGAACCGGAATAATTCTGTGTCCCCACGAGGTACCCAGGGGTGGGCAGAGGATACGAGTTCAGGATCCCGATGCCGTTGGCGCTCAATTGCGACGGCGGAATGACATTGTCGGGATAGGGAACGCACGTGGCGGCACCCACCTTAGGGCAGGTTCCAGGCACGTAGATCTGTGTCTTGGGATACCACGGATTCGTTGGGCTGAGAAGCTCACTGAAATTGCCTTGGCGCATCAGCGCGGTGGGCACAGCCATGGTTTGGGTTTGGGCAAAGCGGTATCGAATCCACTCCTCGTTCACAAAGAAGAAAAACTTATTGCGCAGTTTGTCGAGCACCGGAACACGCGGCGCCCAGACGGGACCACCCACGGCAAAACCAAAATCGTTATAGACGAACGGGGAAGGGAAGCGTGTCTGGGGGTTCTGGTTTCGTGCCCAGGTATTGGCGTTCATGGCTGAATTACGCAGGTATTCATAGAGGGCGCCGTGGAAATCCGTCGTGCCGCTTTTGGTGACCACGCGGACCTGCGCCCCGGAGGCGCTCCCATATTCGGCAGAGTAGTCCGCCGTCAGAACCTGTACTTCCTGTACGGCGTCGACGTTGGCTCCGGCGATGATTTGCCCGTCGGCGCGAGTCCTTACGGCCGGAGCGTTATCCAGGGTGGTCTTAGTGTCCCAGACCCGGGCCCCATTCACATTGAAAGTCTGGCCGCTGTTGAACGCGAAATTAAAATCTCCCAGCGTGGCGTTGCTGTTGACCCCGGGAAGCAGCTGCGCCATATAGAGCGGATTGCGCCCATTTAGCTCCTGCTTGTTCACTTGTTCCCCGGTGACTTCCGCTTGCACCGATCCGGATTGCGTTTGCAGGACCGTGGCCGTGTCAGTCACGGTGATCGTTTGGCTGGCCTGACCCACGGTCAGTTTGGCATCGATGGCAACCGTACTGTTGGATTGCAAAGTGTTATCGGTGCTGACGAATTTCTCGAATCCAGCGGCCTCCGCGGACACCGTGTAGACCGCGGGCGAGAGATTCGTAACGGTGTACCGCCCTGAGGCATCCGAAGTGACCCTTCGGGTTTCTCCCGTCCCCTGGTTGGTCACCGTCACATTGGCGCCCGAGACCGCGGCTCCCGACGGATCAGTAACAAGCCCAACGATACTCCCCGCATCGGACTGCGCAAACGCGCCTCTCGTGAGAAGGCCGGCCAGCGCCACCATGCAGAGCAAAACCCAAAATGCCGCGTATATCCGCTTACTGCCACAAACACGGATTCTTCGGTCTGTAACAAGAGGCGTATGTCTCGTTGAGGCGAAAGAGGAAGTGAGAGCAAAGATTTCCTGGCCGCTCGCACCAGAAGGTGAGGGAATTTCGATCGCAGACATGGCTAGCCTCTCCAGAAAGACTTCAGTGGGCATATTTGCTCCGAAAGGCAGCCGTTTGGAAGGGGTCTACCCTGTGTTTACACCGGAGGTTGCGACCTAGGGGCGGGACGCCCCGAATCGTCTCCCGGATTGCGTAGCGTTGTTGAAAAAATGGGAGGCCATCAACATAAATTTCGTATACAGAAACACTTACCGGCATTTACCGACTGTTCTTGCGGAATCTGGTACCCTTCCCCGGTGGATGGAGTCAACCAACGCGACATACCTCTACCAGAGTTGGGAGGAATGGCGGCAGAAGAGCCGGCCAGCACCGATCTTGCAGGTAACTGTGCCTGGAAATCGGGTGTCGATCTGTCTACGGAGCCGCGCTGGCGGTTAGCCCAGCGCATCGTCGCGGCCCGTTGTTTTGCTAAGTCGGTCTTATTGTCCCGGTTTCTTCTATATGTTTGTGAACGCGAGATTACGGGAAAAATCGCCGAGATTACCGAACATCAGATCGGTGTCCATGTGTTCGGACGACGTCCGGGCTACCATCCTGGCGAAGACAATATTGTTCGGAATTATGCACGTCAGCTACGAACTCGCCTGGAGCAATACTTTCAGGAAGAGGGTAGGGACGAAGAGTTCCTGCTCACCATTCCCCGGGGCAAGTACGTACCGGTCTTCTCCCCGAATCCGTTTCAGGACCGGCGCTTGCTGCTGGTTAAGCAAACGGAAGCAGAAAGCCGGGAAAGCCCCGCGCCCAGGCCTCTCGCGGCCGACATGGCATCCAAAGTTGTATCTGAAGTGGTACCCGCGCCCGCGCCGCGTCGTCCGTGGGTGCTGGTTGGCGTTCTTATGCTTTTTGTTTGCGCGGCCATGATTTGGGCGCTTACCCATCATGTCTCCGCCTCTTCGCAGGATCCGTCTCACGTCCTATGGACACAGCTTTTCGAAAAGAACCACCAGACGCTGATTGTGCCTTCCGATGACGGCATCGTCATGATCCAGAACCTGACCGGCCACCTGGTGCCGCTGTCGGAGTACATCAATCGTGATTATCTTTCGCTCAAAAGCCCTTATCACATTGATGACCGAAACATGAAAGACCTGGATGCGCAACGTTATACCAATGTTACAGATCTGAACGCGGTTCTGAAGTTTTCCCATCTTCGGGAGGCAGAGGCAGGCAAGCTTGCTGTGCGCTATGCGCGCGATCTCCACATGGAGGATCTGAAGAACACCAATGTCATTCTGCTGGGATCAAGTTTTTCCAATCCCTGGACCGAGCTTTTCGAGAAGACCCTCAACTTTCAATTCTCTTATCGGCCGCAGCCTAACGCTTCGCTCATAGTGAACCGGGCTCCCCAGGCGGGAGAACTGCCAGTCTATACAAATGAGGCGGACGGTCCAACGCATCGTACGTACGCGGTCATTGGGTTAGTCCCCAACCTGAACAATGCGGGTTGGGTGCTGCTGGCCGAGGGCTTGACCATGGCCGGCACCCAGGCAGCAGTGGACACTTTGTTTAGCCCGAGTGCGATGCGCCCGCTGCTCGATCAATCTAGAAATGCGAACGGTTCTCTCAATCCATTTGAGGTGCTGATTGAGACCAGAAGCTTCGGTTCGGACGCGCCCCAGGCGAGTGTGGTGGCAATCCGCACCTACCGCAAGCACAATTAGACATTCCGGGAGCAACGGAACAGAAAACTCGCTGTAGCAATCATTCTTGGGAACACTTCAAGAAAGGGGATTTTATGTCCGCTAGTGGAGTGCGTCGGAAATAACATACGTCATTCTGCTGCCTGAAAGTTGAGGGTTGGCCAGACGGCATCCCTCAGTGGCTAAAAAGCCCCGCCCCTTCAAAAACCAAAAAGTCAAAGGCTCCCGCAATGACAATTCTGTGGCTCATTTAGGAAACTGCAGATTCCTCGGCTGCGCTCGGAATGACAAAGGGGAGGCTTGCGTGTCAATCGAGTGCGGTGGATGGAATAAACATATTTCGCTCGTATCACACGCGTGTCACCGGCATTTCGGAGGGAGAGGTGAACTGCGCATTCAATTCCCTGGAACTGATGGCAGAATCCGCAAACTGGAAGGTTCCCTGCGACTGCATTTCCCGAGCCGCCCGCAAAAATGCTCCCAGAGCAAAGCGGGCAAGGGCGCTCCCCACGCTGACGCGCTTCACGCCAAGGGCGGAGAGTTCCGCCAACCCGAGCGTCATGCCAGGAAAGCCCGCAATGACGTTGACGGGACGATCCACCGATCGGATCACCTCGCGGATTTCTTCGGGGCTACGCAGTCCGGGTGCATAGAGGACGTCCGCACCGGCTTCCTGGTAGGCTTGCAGCCGTTCGATGGTGTCTTTGAGATCAGGCCGCCCATTGAGGTAATTTTCTGCGCGAGCTGTGACAACAAATTCACTACGCCGGGCCGCTTCCGCCGCGGCGCGAACGCGGTCCGCTGCGAAGGCCTTCTCATAGATCGGTTCGGAGTCGCGCCCGCTCGCGTCTTCGATGGAACCACCCGCCGCGCCGGCCTGGGACGCCAGGAAGATGGTTTCCGCGGCAATTTCCGGCGCATCGCCAAAACCGTTCATCAGATCGGCGCTCACCGGAACATCGACAGACGAGGCGATGGCCGACACATGGGCGATCATGGCGTCACGGGGTACACCGCCATCGCACCGGCCAACGGAAAACGCGTAACCGCTGCTGGTTGTCGCGAGAGCGGGAAATCCCAGGTTTTCCAGGAGTCGCGCGGTGCCTATGTCCCAGGGATTGGGAATGAGGAAAGCCCGATCTCCGTGGTGAAGATCGCGAAACAACCGTGCTT
>JBARKD010000864.1:0-3941 GCA_049800615.1 Acidobacteriaceae bacterium
GGCTTGGGTTGGGTTTGGCTCCCATAAGGGCAAACTGCAGATCGCTCGGCTTCGCTCGGGATGACAAAGGGGAGGCTTGTGGCTTGGGTTGGGTTTCGCTCCCATAAGGGCAAACTGCAGTCGCTCCACTTCGCTTCGCTTCGGTCGGGACGACAATTTTGTGGGGTAGGCGAAAGCTGCTTTTCCATGAAAGAGACGGATCGCAGGTGAAGTTGAAGGGGCGGGGCTGAAGCCCCGCCCCTGCAGGTCAGGCCGTGATAGCGGCAGGTGCGGCTTTTGATTCGTGCAAGACGCGGGAGGAAATAGCGGCCCGAGTGTCGCGGCCGTTCCGGCCACAGCCGGCTGCTACGCCCAACAATACGAGGGTGCCTACCCCTTGAATGACAACCTGCGAAAGAAATCCGGAGTGGACAGCCAGCCAGGCTTGCCCGGCCATTGCCAGAAAAACGCTCACGGCGAACACGGGAAGAGAATGCTGCCCGAGGAGAAGAAAAGGCGCCGCCCAGCGCGATCGCAACCAACCAGCGGCAGCCGGAATGTAGCGCCATGCGAGCCACCCGAGCGCCAGGATCGAGAGCAGCTTCAACGGATGCAGATTAGTTTTGTCCTCGTCAACCATCACATGAACCAACAACCTGGTTGAAACGAAACGTACCAAGTGCACGGCGTGCGATTCGACCAGGCTGAACAGAGCGAAAAGAGCAGCCAGGACATCCCAGCCCAGCCAGTATTTCCTTCTGGAGAGAATGGATTCGGCTACCACGCCAATCACAAAAATTACCTGCCAGGCAAGCGGGTTGAAGTACCAAACGCCAGCCCACCGCGGTAAGTGCAAATGAAACAGACGCGTCGCCACATATACACCGGCCGACACGCTGAGCAGGGAGCGCGGCCAACGCAGCTGGAACGGGAGTCCGATATAGAGCAGAAACAGAAGAACGATATAGAGCGGAAGAATGTCCAGATACTGCGGTTGATAACGCATCAGAGCCCCATCCAGCAGACTTCGATAAGGCTGGATGGCAAATCCTTGCAGGCCATAAAATTCAAGGAACGACGGTGGCTTGAGTCGAGCCAGCAGGTAGCCAGCCTCAGCCAGGAAAAAGAGCAACATGATCAACTGGGTGCGATACAGCACCAGCATCCTGGAGAGCATTCTGGACCGCGCAGCCGCAACACCTTTGTGCAACGCCGCTTTGCCATACACCATTCCGGCTGAGACGCCGGACAGAAGGACAAATAATTCAGCGGAGTCGCAAAGTCCATACTGCCTGAAAGTGATAGCGCGCAGCGAGCCAGTAATCAGGTGATCGATGAACATAGACCAGAGCGCAATGCCGCGAAAGAAATCGATGCGCAAATCGCGGTTCTGACGGATCAACGTTTGCATAGCCAACAGTCCGTAGTCCCCCCTGAACGGCGCTTGGCCGCTCGAACTTATTGAATGGTCTTACCGGGCTTACAAAAGAACACCGCGCGCAGGCTAACTGATTCGCGGCCTTGCTCGTAATTCGACACCAAAGTTACTTGTGTAGAGAAACCAGGGTTTCAGTAGTAGTTATGATGGCTGGTAGCACGCGACATCCGGCACCAACATGCACAGTCTCACGCCGCGCTTCCTGACATCAGGAGCTTCATCTTAAAGTTTACGGACATGGCCTGTCGAGCAATCTTCTCTGCCGGCGCGGTACGAAGGCGTGTTACTTGCAGGGCTTAGAGCACAGAAAGGCGGCGACGTTGCGGCATATCAACAGCCATTGGTGTCCGTCGCAGTTTCCATTGTGAAGCAGAATCGAACAAATGCCGATCTTCAGTAATCACGGGGCCTTTCTTCGCTACTTTCCAATGCAAAAAGTGGAGACAGCGCACATCACCTTATTTGACGGGCGTGGTGTAACCAACGACACGTCCGAGACCCACCAGAGACCCAAACCGCTTCAGTGATGATGTCGACGCACGGCCGTTCTCATGCCAGGAAAAAATTGGCCTTGACGGCATCTCCTGGTGTGCAACATAGTCCAAGCAGTACCATAGGCTTTGGTCGCAGCCACGCCAGGAGACTCCTAGCATGATAAGGCCAATAAATTACTGGGATGGAACAGGGCTTCGGAAAAGTGCGAGACATTTAGATACAAGCCCGAAGAAAATAACATGACGTCCGTGTCTGGTCCGGTGCCCACTTGAAGGTAAATAGCATATCCCGACATCCACGTCACCAGCGACACCAGATCCGTTTGTGCCAAATGATGCAGTACAAGGACTTTACTTGCGCTTTAGAAGTTCAATTTGCTTCTGCAGGCTCTGAATCTTGAGATCCGACTGCGTGCGGGTGGAGCGCAGTTCCTCGCCAAAGGTATCTTTTTGCCGCCGGAATTCCTCGGTCAGCTTATCTACCTGCGTTTTCTCATTCGCAAGCTCCTTTGCTGATACGTGGGCATGCCAAGCATGAAAAAAGACGCTTCCCCCCAAAATAATCAGCGCTACGAACAACTCCACGAAGCGCGGCTTCAGTGCCTCGTACCATTGCTCCGGTTTTGATCGAGGCACAACAAGCAAATTTTGGTTGGCCGACCTCACTTCTGACCAAATGATTGCGTACGGCCTTAGCGCAAAGTAGAGCGCAACAGCCGCGACCCAGACGGGTGAGCTTACAAAGGAAGGATCGTCGGAGCCCTTCGTGGCTACAACACCCAGGCCGGCAAAGAGTACGGCGACGACTGTAAACACTAGCGTCAGGAAGGTATCAATCCGCGTGTCGATACGAGACTGCACGCCTCGTATCGTCTCGAACACCGAATTGGAAAGTTCTCCGTGCTTCCCAGTAAGTTCGTTCCTGGCGTCGGCAAGTTTGTCCTGGAATTGGGTTAGGCGGTCTTCCACGCCGCTTCGAAGTTCAGTTGGGTATTCCTGAAAAATCAGACTCCTTGTCCACCATTTGAAAGGTTTTGATTCCCCGTCAATGAACTCCGTGGTAGTAACAAAATCTATCATCGCCAGCTTCTCACCACATACAAGCTGAACAGGACCGGTCGATAGATTGTAGATTGGACAGGCGAGTCGGCCTCTAAAGCCGGGATCCACCTGTGCGCCGCCGACCCAGAGAAGACCTTTGTATGCCAACTTTACCCGGATATTCCATCTCCCAATTAAGAATTCCGGAATATTCAAAGTTTCCAGAGTTTGGATCACTGCGACTTGATAGGGCCCGATGGTGAAACTTTCACCGTAGTTCAGCGCACGTCGGTTTCCCCCGATGGCATAGTTAAAGCCAACGCGCAGATCGTATCCAGCTGGACAAAGGAATTCCTCCACGAAAGGGTCGATGAGCTTAAATTCGTCGCCGCAGTAGTACTTTATCCTGTCACTAAGCAGAACGCCATGTTCGCCCTTCTCGGCGCGCCGAAAATAGGGAAGAGAGGAAAGTCGTTCTTTTTCCTCAAGTAGTATACGAGGATCAAACTCGCCACCATCGCCCATCTCACACGTTCCTTATTTCGCTAGCCGACTCGTTGATGTTAGCCGTTCTATCTGTGCATCAAGAACTACCAAATCATCAAGTCGGGGACCTGTGCCAATATAGCGGACTGGCGCGCCGAGACTCTCGACCTTTCTCACGAAGTTTCTTGCGTTGGCGGTCAGGGCCGCCCAACTTGAAACCCCCTGATTTCGCACGTCCAGATAGTCCACAAAGTTCAACGCGATCCGCGTTGGCCTATTGATAGCTACAGCGCGGAGCGCAGAACCCCATTCGAAACATCCGACGCGCCTCATCTTCCCCGTAACTGTGGTGTATTCGTTCAAAGGCGTTGGCGATCGAGATTCCCGTTGGATGTTCTCCCATGTGGTCTCTTCGACGAGCGGCCCAGCCTGGGCCCCCGCAACCCTAATGGGATAGGTTCGAAAGACAAGAACGATTTCGGAAACAACGAGCGGACTCACTC
>JBARKD010000865.1:0-2233 GCA_049800615.1 Acidobacteriaceae bacterium
AGGTATCGATCAGGAGAGCGCGCAAGAGATCTTCGCACTCGATCGCATGCGTGTTCTCAATGATCGAACAGTACTGGTTCACGGCCTCGCATGCACTCCCGAAGCGGTGTCACTCATCAACCGGCGCCGTGCCGCCGTGATTCTCTGTCCCACTTCGAACGAGTTTCTCTTTCACCAGCCGCCCTCTCTGGCGTTGATCCGCTCGCTCGACAGGGTAATGCTGGGCAGCGATTCGCCGCTCACCGCTGCCGGTGACCTGTTGGATGAGATTCGATTTGTCCGAACAAACATTGGCCTCGACGCCAACTCGCTCTATGCCATGGTGACAGGCGCGCCGGCGGAACTTCTGCGTCTGCGTCGAGGAGAAGGCTACCTCAAGCCTGGCTCCATAGCGGACCTGCTGGTAGTCCGCGATCGCGGCCTCAGCCCGGCTGAAACGCTGGCCCAGTTGACGATAGAACAGATTGAACTGGTGATCCTGGCGGGCCGCATCCAGCTTGTGGGCCCATCGATCTTTGAGCGCCTTCCTGGCGTCCTCCGGCACGGATTGCAGCCCTTCGTGGTGGATGGCCAGCAACGATGGATTCGCGCTCCCATCGATAAGCTCATTGCCGAAGCCGAAGATGCCCTGGGATCCGATCTTTGTGTCGGTGGAAAGAGAGTGCGTCGTGCCCCTGCTGCATGATGAAGGCGTGGCTCCGTCCCGGTGTGTCCAGACGGCTTCCGGGCTGACATCCATGCCGATTTTGATTTTGAATGTCCATAGTCACTGCAACTGCCGCTGCATCATGTGCGACATTTGGAAGCGGGAGACGCATGAGCAGGTGCGGGTAGCCGACCTGGACCGTCATCGTGCGTCGCTGCGCAATCTAGGCGTCCGGCAAGTGGTGTTGTCCGGTGGCGAACCATTGCTGCACAGCGACCTTCGCGCACTCTGCGAGTTTTTTCGCGCAGAGAATATTCGTCTCACGCTTCTCACCACCGGCCTCCTGCTGCTCAAACGCGCGAATGATGTCTCGACCCTCTTCGATGACGTAATCGTGTCGATCGACGGCCCCCAGGAGGTCCATGACGGGATCCGCCGCGTCCCTGGAGCCTTCGATGTAATCGCTAAAGGTGTCGCCGCGGTCTATAAGCAAAAGCCAGAGATGAAAATCTCATGCCGCACCACGGTACAGAAAGCCAATCATCGTCATCTTCGCGCTACCGTGGCGGCGGCGAAAATGATCGGGTTTACATCGATATCCTTTCTTGCGGCAGACCTGACCTCGGAAGCATTCAATCGACCCTTGGTGTGGCCAGGGGAGAGACAAAGTGAGATCGCGTTGACTGTCCGGGAAGTTGCCGAACTTGAAGACGAAGTTGAGCACCTCATTAAGGATCACAACGACGATATTCGCCACAAGTACGTCGTGGAGGGGGCAGAGAAGCTGCGCCGTATCCCGCGCCGATTCCGCGAGCATTTAGGGCTAGCATCCCCGGAATCCCCAATCTGCAATGCTCCCTGGGTTTCTGCCGTGGTGGAAGTCGACGGATCGGTCAGGCCGTGCTTTTTCCATCGCCCAGTTGGAAACATTCGTTCTTCTACCTTAGAAGAGGTTGTTAACGGTGAGGCGGCGCAGTTGTTCCGGCAGTCACTCGACATGAACGAAAATCCGACGTGCCAACGTTGTGTGTGCTCGTTAAATTATCAAGGCGCTTGAACAGGCCTGTCCTTATGAGAGGATGAGAACGTCTCCTGGTGCCGTCTATTAAGAGGAAGTATTAACTGCAGCCATGTAATGAGAGGAACTATGAGAAACAAATCCAAGCTATTTCTTTCCCTGCTCATCGCAGGGCTTTTCCCCTGGAACGCAGTCACTGCACGCGCAGCGGACATAAATTTGCAGCCGGGAGAAAAGGCTCCTGCGTTCACGCTCCCCTCCCAGGATGGAACACCTGTCAATCTTTCGGACTACCGCGGCAAATGGGTGGTGCTCTATTTTTATCCGAAAGACAAATCCACCGGATGCACTATCCAGGCACATGCCTATCAAAGCGATCTGTCGAAGTTTGAGGCGCAGCATGCCGTCGTGCTTGGCGTCAGCCTCGACACAGCGGAAAGCCACAAGAGCTTCTGCACTCAGGACGGGCTTACCTTTAAGCTGCTCGCGGATCCAGAACGCCAGGCGGCCACGGCTTACGGCGTTCCCTTGATGACCTTCAAGGATATGAAATTCGACGAGCGGGATAC
>JBARKD010000866.1:0-4150 GCA_049800615.1 Acidobacteriaceae bacterium
GCGCACACGTGGATGTCTCCGACGCAGCGTGACAGGAAATCCGGGTACGCTTCGGTCGGGATGACAATTCTGTTAGGGCTGTTAGGGCTTAGTTGCCCAGGCAAGGCCATCGGGCTCTCCACCAACGGCGATATGGCCAGTGACCGCGAAGGTCTTCAGATCCACGACGGCTATGTAATTGTCGGGACCACAGGAAACAAACGCTCTTGTGCCATCCGGGTCCATCAGGATGCCTGCCGCGCCGCGCCCGATCGGCACGCGTTTGAATTCCTTGCGGGAGGACGCATCCCAGATGGTCAGATTGCCATTGTTCAGGCGCGAAATCAGGACGAACTTTCCGTCGGGAGTGAACTTCAAGCGGTTGGCGCCGAACGTGCCGGAGCTCAGCGTTGCGACTACTTTCCGGCTACCCAGGTCGATCACCGACAGCGTACCGTCCTGAGCATTGGCCGTCCACAACTCGTGGCCATCGGGCGAGACATCGAATCCCTCGTCGCCTTTGCCGACCGGGATGACAGTCTGATTCCAATCCATGCGAGTTTCACCAGGCGGACGTGGGGGTGGCGCCCCTCCCGGCGGTGTCATGCCAGGCGGCGGACCCATGGGCGGCAAAGCGATGTAGTCCAAAATGCTGACCGTCCCGGATGCAATGTTGGTGGTGTAAATGCGTTTCTGGTCCGGCAGCACATAAATCATGTGCGTCCGGTTCTGGCCGGTGCCCATGATCCAGTCGACTTTTTCGCTGGCGGGATCATAGCGCGCGATCGCCTTTGCTCCTTCGGCGGTAAACCACAGCTTGCCGCCGACAAAGGCGAGACCGTGCGGACCATTCAGCGCCCCGGTATCGATATCCGGCAGAGCTTTTTGCTGCACCAGATCGATGACCGAAAGTGCGTGGTAACGGCCACCACCGTAAATGGAAACGTAGGCCTTCGTTCCGTCAGAGGAGGCGATTACCTCATGCGGGTCAGGGCCCACATGAGCGCGTGCCATTACCTTGAACGTCGTTGCGTCCACCATCGCCAATGTGTGGTCTCGTTTGGAGAGCGCCAGGAGGATACGCTGCTGCGACTGAGCACGAACGGTCAAAGGCGTGCAGGCCAATCCAGCCAACGCCACCAGATAGATTGCTTTGTTCAAACCGAAGCGCATCGTCCTACTCTCTTTCTTTCCGGCGATGAATCCAGTAGCCGGCGCGGGCTATCGCTAGTGTCCTAGACTAAGACTTTAGCTTGTAAACGCGATGTCCATTCAACCACACAAGCTGGTGAAAGAGCTGCGGAGTGGTATTAGCCTTAAGCACGGTGAGCGTCTCTCGCGCGACGCACTTGCCCGACAGTCTGGCAGCGCCCGGGTTACCTCCCTGGGAGATCCCTGCCCCGTGCCCGTCTTTGCAGGAACAATCGCTGCCAAACAGGAGCTTGTCTTTGTGGCGTTTGAGGAAGTCGGCGGTGAATGAGGGATCGCGCGTCAACGCGTTATTTCCCGAATTCGCCGAGAGATCGCCAAACAGGTTGGGATAATCGGAGAGCCATTTGTCGGTAATTCCTCCACGCACGATGGGAGTCCTGGGATAGTCCTTATCGTTTGCGTAATCGGCGCTGACGTTAGCCCAAAACGCATCGCAATGGCCGACAAAGGTGGTTTTTGAAAATTCCTTCAAAATCTTGTCGAAGCGTTTGAACCCTGTATTAAAAACGCCCTCGGTGGGGGTGTGGGGCACTTCCTGGAAATGGAGGGTGACCGGAACGCCCAGCTCGGCGGCCGCGGCGTATAACCTTCGCATCTCCGGCCCATCGGCTTCGACATGGAATTTCACTTCGCCGAAGCCATGGGCTCCGGCTTTGACTGCTTCGGTCAGCAGCTTCACGGCATCGGGAGCGGACACGTCGGTGCTGACCGAGTAACCGGCAAACCGTGAGGGCTGCTGCTCCATGAAGCGTTTGGCATCGTCGGCGAAGTTGAGGCGTGCCAGCAGATACGCTGCCTGGCAGCCCGAACCGTTGAGGTGGGCAAGATTCGCCTCCAGCGTGGGCCGGGGATGAAAATGGCAGTCGATCACCGGCGAACCCCACTCGTTAGCGTTCTGCGCGTGCAGCACGCGCATGGCTGCTACCGACACCATCGAACCAAGAAACTTTCTCCGATCCATTCCTCTTCCCTTCTCGATGCGCTACTTCTCATCCGCCTGGATCAGGTCCAGGAGTCCATTGTCTATCGCGCTTTCCGCACAACCCGGTTTCAGGCGCGAGCTGAGCACCTGGAAGGTATAGGCTCCGAAAGAAGCGTCATTGGGAATATATCCCGAGTTGGCCGCTCCGTTAGCTAACGTAACAACGACGGTGTTGGCCATGGGAGAGCGTTCCTTGAGCCGCCTGGCGATGGTGCTGTAGATCTCCGCGTTCACCGAGGCCAGGGCGACGTCTCCAATGCGTAACGCGCCGAGGCGGATGTGCACCGGATCGCCGTCGGTATAGTTGCCGGGAGTGCCCTCGCGCGTGTTATCGAGTCGATGGCGCCCGGGACAGGTAACGACGTCCTGGCCGGCCACGATCGCCGGGCTTGCCTCGGTGCGGGTGGTGTTGGTCATCACGCGAATGACTTCCTCGCCCAAAAGGATACCCTCGGCTTGCATCACCTGTTCCAAAGAGTCGCGGAGTTTAGGGTCCGGCGGCTGCACGGTGACTTTCTCATCGCGGACAGGTGCTTCGATTTTTTCCCGGGTCAGCACATTCCCGGTAACCGGTACGCCCCCGCGGGAGGCGAGAACATTGGTAGCGGCACGCAGGTACAAAGGGTTCTGGTCCCCGGATGCCCCCTGGACAAAGACTGCGATCATTTTGTCTCCGTAGGCTTGCTCCACCCAGCGGGACGTGGCGCCGGCGAAGTCGGCACTGACGAAACCTGAAAGATAGCCGTTCACAGGATGCATGGCGTAGTCGATGTAGGCCGCGATGGGGACGCCTTCCGGGGTCTCGAATTTCAGCACCGCCACCGTCTTATCCGAGAATGCATCGAGACTCGGCGCTTGTGTCCAGAGATGGGTCTCCGGGTCAATGCTATCGCGGTTGACATTGAGGTAGGAGAAGCCGGTTCCGAATCCCATCCGGGCCGGCTGAAGCTGGGCCTTTGCCTGGCTCACGGCGTCGACAATTTTGGCCACGACTGGAGGAGGGGGCGCATTCGGGTTGGGGACAGGCGGGGGGCCACCACGGTAAGTCTGGCCCGGGCCCCAACCGCTATGGGTGTGGGTTGCCGAGATAATGATGTTGGCCACCGGGCAATCCAATTCCTGGGCAATTTGCTTGGAGGCAGCGGTCCAAACCAACTCGGGAAGATTGGCTTGGTCAGCGCCGATCAAGGCTGCGCGAGCAGACCCGGTATCTAAAACAATTGCCCGCACGTACAAATGTTCGTGCTCGTATTTTCCCGTCGGCGGAATGGCCGGATCGGATGCTGGTGTGATGTCTACCTTAGCAGCGCCTACCTTGAGGTTTCCGGGAGCAGCGGCAAGCGCGGGAAGGCATGCGAATAGAGCCAGCAGGCCGGGAAGAAAAACCGCGGGTTTCTTCATCATGTGGACGGTCCTTGTGCGAACTTTGTGGGGAGGGCTGAACGGATTGGGTGGCAGGTCCGGCGCTGGGGCTGGCAGTAAATTGGACCTTCAAACGATACGGCTCCCTTAACCGCACCGATTTGACCGGAAGCTGGAAGCGGCACGTAAGGAACTTACGGTATCACCGCCGATTCTTGAGTCGAAGTGATTGATTGGGATGGATTTAATGAAAGGTACTGGGGGCAGGTATCATACCTGGATCGGGAGCCAACCTGTAGAATCAACCTCGATTGGCATGTTCATTTCACCCTTTACTTGCCATAGGGAAGTCGCGTTATCGAGATGACAAACTTGTGGGGAAAGCGAGAGCTGCTTTACCAGGAAAGCAAACCGCAGATCTCTCCACTTCGGTCGAGATGACAATTCGGTTGCCCTAGTGGCCGCTTCGTTTCCAGCCGACGGTGCCAAAAGCCTCGTGAGCATTGGGTTTTGTGGGCAGGAAAGTGAACTGCAGATCTCTCCACTTCGGTCGAGATGACAATTCGGTTGCCCTAGTGGCCGCTTCGTTTCCAGCCGACAGTGCCAAAGCCTCGT
>JBARKD010000867.1:0-4887 GCA_049800615.1 Acidobacteriaceae bacterium
TCCATATGTCGTCCACAGCCCCGCGAGATCGATGATGTTATATCCTGCCGCGCTCTGCACATCCAGGGCTCGCACGATCCCATCGACGGTCTTATCATCCAGAACCCCATAAGGCCAATTCTGCAAGGTCATTGGTTGGTTCCGGACATCATTGATCCACACATCAAAGGCTATCCGGTAGCGGTAGCCTACGCCCGCGGTTTCGGCAAAGTCCCTTCCGCCGTTGAACGCAGAATTCGTGAGTAGCCCAAGCCCGGCGGTTGTCGAAACGCCTAAAAACTCACGTCGATCCATTTTCATATTAGATACTCCTTCAAATATTCGGAATCCGGGCTGCCGTTAAGCTCGACCGACCACCAAGATTGCGGCCATCAATATAACTATGCCCACGGCCATGATCGTCATTGCTTTTGGGCGGGCCCCTTTCCATTCACCTGTGAGCGCGCCCAGCACATTCGCGACAATGATCATGACTGACGTAAAGAGGATCCAGCCGGTAGAAGTTCCCAGCTTTCCCAATGAGAGTGCGCCAGCGCCATAGGCAGCCATGCCAGCCATCCAATCGATGCCCATCACGACTCCCAAACCCCAGTGGTGGATCGTTCCGGGCTCTCGAAACAGGTGACTGGTGTGATTTTTGCGAAGTAGGTACAAGCTGTAGCCAAAATTGCATAGGAAAACTGGGAAAAGAATCACGGACCAAAGGGCGCTTGCTGTTCCTGTAGGCCCCGCCCCCATTTGGTTGGCACGTTGACTGATCAGACCACCAAATGCGAATCCCAAATTCCCACACGATGAAAGCACGCCTGAGCCAACCGATAGCGCTAAGCCTGTCATCAAGTCTCGTACCGAGGTCTTACTCCCTGGCTGAACGGTGGCATCGGTATCAACCTTCTTAGCGTCTCGTTCCCAACCGGCCCATCCGACTACGGCGGTGCCGATGAGCGCTATCAGGACGCCAGCCATCGTTGACAGTCCCTGGTGGCGGAAGACTTGCTCTGGAGCCAGAACGATAAGCGGGACCAGCGTGCCGATTGAGGAAGAGATGCCGAGCACAATTGCGAAGACGATGGCCATTCCCACATAACGGTAGGCCAATCCCATCATGAGGGCGCCGCAACCCATCCCGGCGCCAAACATCAGGGTGGCGATCAGGGTGTGTGGCCTGACATCCTGGAGCATCTGAGGGAAATGGGGCACGAGAAGGCAGGCCAGAAACCACGGGGAGAGTAAATATGCGACACTTGAGAAGCAAGCCCACGTGTTCTCCCATTGCCAACGTTGGGTGAACTTCATGGGGAGAAAGACGCTGCCCTGGAGCGCTCCTCCAAGTAGGACGGCGAAAAACCCGAATCCCATGCTTGCCGCCACGCACTAAGCCTTTCGTTCGGAAATCCGCTGCGACGCCTCTTGACCAGTCAACATATCAACGATCGATGGAGCAAGGGTTGGCGAACAAGGTGCCAACCCCCGAAGTAGATCCGGAATCCCGCTCGGGAATGGAGAGCTGAGGCGCCGGCAAGAGATTCACCTAAAAGATCAGGTTTAAGCCGAACTGGATTTCACGGCCAGCATCGGCTGCAGTTAATGTTCCAAATTGGGAAGTGCCAAAGCTCGTGGACGGCGGTAGAAAGTTTACGCGATTGAATAGGTTAAAGGATTCTGCCGTAAAGCGGACGTTCAGTGCTTCAAAGACTTGTGTGTTCTTCTGGAGGCCCATGTTCCAGAGAATTTCACCAGGACTCTCAAGGGGATGACGAACCGAGTCCCCGTAGAAATAGTTGGCCACACCTATCGTGCCACCGTGGGGAGCCGCGAAGCACGCCGTGTTGAAAAACATGGCAACCTTTTGGCGGTTGGAGCGGCCACGCCCGAGGTCAGGATTGCAAAGCTTGTCGGGGTAACCCGTACCCCCATTGTTTAGATTGTCCCAGGAGTTCGTAACAAAGGCTTCATGGCTGCCGGAAAACATCGAGGTAATTCCCTCAAGCTGCCAGCCCCCGACGATTGCGTTCGCAACACCCGAAGCATTACTTAATAAGCGCTGTCCGTGGCCAAAAGGCAACGCATAGATATAGCTGAATGTCAAAGCGTTCCGAACATCGAATTCGCAGTTGGAGTACTCCGCCGCACGATTATTCGGTTGCTGGTATTCGTCGCTCTGGGACTCGATATACGTACCATCGCTATTATCCAGGCATTTTCCCCATGCGTATCCGATTGTATAGGCGAGGCCGTTTGTAAATCGCCTCGTCATCTTTGCCTGGAGGGCGTTATAGTTTGAGTTTGTTTCTCCATATTGGAAACTGATCCCCCCAAAATTTGTGTAAGGACGTCGCGGGTTAATCAGTCCCGGCCCTGGAGGAGCCAGATTCGGGGACGAGAAGCTGTAAAGATCAACGCCGGTATTCCCAAGATATCCAACCGTGAGCACGTTCGCCCCGAATGCGTGCTCTACAGCAAGATTCCACTGGTAAACCAATCCATCTCTTATATGCTGTTGCGTGGCCTCTACGGCTATACCCGCCGCCGGACTATTCAACAATGGATTGGACCTGTTAAACGTGGCGAGGGTAGTGAGATCATAAGTGGCGCTAACACTGGTAACAAACGGCGGATTCAGGCTCATATTGACAATGGGATCGGTGGTAAGTGGTTGCCAATACATTCCAAACCCAGCTCGCACCACACTCGATTTACCGACCCGGTAGGCCGCCCCGAGGCGCGGAGACCACAGTAGCTTGTGAGGATCCACCAGGAAGGGATTCCAGCCTGGAGGATTCGCCGGCTGACATCCGCCGGGAGGGCACCCCGGCGCGTTCGCTTTTGGATAAACCAGCGTGGCAATCGGAGGAGTACTAAGATCCACATTGGCGAGTCTTCCACTATGTGATAAGAACCGCTGGTCGAAATCAAATCTTAGGCCCACATTTACTGTCAGGTTCGAATTAACTTTCCAGTCGTCTTGGATCCAGAGCCCATCCTGCCACCTCCATACATCTTGGTAAAACGGTTGCGGGAGGGAGGAAATGCTCCTTGGAAGCTGCAACAAGTAGTCGGCCAGCGCATTCCCGGTAAAGAATCCGTTGTACGACCAGCTCCCTGTCGGAACGATCACTTCGGGAAAATTATAGAATTCGCGCCATAGCTTTCCACCGAACTTTATGTTGTGGGATCCGCGATTGAAGTAGAACAGTAAATCACCGTCATAACTGTCACCGTAAAATTGCCGGGGCCGTCCGAAGAGACTGTTCCCGAAAGAGCCGAATCCGCTGACGCTGACTCCGGGCGGCGCTTGAGCGGAATATGCGCTTGTGGTGAAGCCATATGCTCCGGGCACTAAGCCCAGTTCCGTCAGCATATTCTGATTGCCGGTATTGGCGGTTGTTTCGTCCGCGAATCCGTAATTCCAAGAGAAGTTCAGCTGGCCGACGAAGGAAGGAGTAAATGTGTGAATACCCTCCATGGCGGCATTTTGCCCAGTATTCCGTACCGGCCGCAGAAATTCGGAGATGTACCAGGGCGTCTCCCCATTAGCCCAAGTCCCAAGATAGCGCAGCACAAGGCTTGTTTTTTCGGTAAAAGTATAATCACCCCTCGCAACATACGAGTTGTAGTTAATCGGCGCCGGCGCAGCAATTCTGAAATTTCCCTGCCCTACGGGAACGTTCGTATTAGGCAAGGGAATAAAATCATTGAACCACTGAGTAGCCAGGGGGTTGACCGGTACTTGATTGTGAACGTAGGGAACCCCTGTGTAGGGATCGATAATTGGATTTGGAATGCTCGAAAGATCTCCGGATCGTTCCGCGGCTGTGGGGTAATCGGTGACTAGTTGCTGTCCTTCGGACTGGCGAAATCCCTCATACCCGCCAAAGAAGAAGGCCTTATTTCTTATGATTGGGCCGCCTGCCACGCCGCCGAATTGATTCCTGTGGAGGGGCGGGCGTGTCGTATTGAAATAGCTGCGAGCATCTAGGTCGTCGTTCCGAATGTACTCCCACACGCTGCCGTGAAGCCTATTTGTACCGCTTTTGGTAGCCGCGGTGATGGCGCCGCCAGCGCCATTCGCATACTGCGAATCGAAGTTCGATGTCTGTACTCGAAATTCGCTGAGCGAATCGAGCGGAGGTATAACGCGAATAACTTGCGTCTCGCGGTCCTGTAAGCTGCTTCCGTCGATGTAGTAGGCGTTATTCCCGCCACGTAAGCCATTCAGAACGACATTGGGCGGAGTGACCGATCCCATGATGCTCTCGTGGGCCGTTGTGCCGTGAAAATTCACGGCTCCAGGTGCAAGGTAGTTCAGCGAGATCCAACTCCTGCCATCCAGCGGCAGGTTCGTGAGCTCCTTTGCAGTAACGAGTGTGCCGACCGTGGCGGACTCCGTGTTAAGTGTCGCGGCAGTAGTACCGGCTACGCTTATCTGAGTCGTCGCGGCGCCCACTTTTAGAGTGAGATTTACCGTCGATACCTGATCCACCTCTGTAACAACGTGCGTAGCTGTGGTTGTTTGAAAACCTGACACCTCAGTGCCGACCGAATAAGTTCCCGGCGGAAGACCCCTGACGAAATAATCGCCGGTGCTGGACGAGACGGTTTCGCGTTGCACTCCTGTTGACTCGTTCGTTATCGTTATCTTCGCATTGGGAACAGCAGCGCCTGTTGGATCGGTGACAGTGCCCGCGATCCCTGACGCACCGATCTGACCATGTAAGGCGAGTGGCAACCAAGAAGTGCAAAGAGCCACGGTTACCCACACCAACCACAAGCTCAAAATCGGAGCTTTAGTCTTTGGGCGTCCTGCTTTCATGTGAGTGCCTCCTCATTGGTTCAACATAGGAATCGATAGTCCTCTCTTCAGGCCTGATTTGGTCAGGCTGACTG
>JBARKD010000868.1:0-4015 GCA_049800615.1 Acidobacteriaceae bacterium
GCTGACTAACAGCTACGAAGCCGAATATGGCCGTTCCAGCGGCGCGCAGATCAGCCTCGTGACCAAGAGCGGCACCTCCGCATTCCATGGCATGGGCTTCGAGTACTACCGCGACAAGAGCATGAACGCCAATACCTGGACCAACAATCTGATCGGCTTGCCGAAGGGGGATTACCACTACAACGACTTCGGCTTCAATCTGGGCGGTCCGATCTACATCCCCGGCCATTTCAACACCGGCCGCAACAAGCTCTTCTTCTTCGTAGACGAGGAGTGGCAGCACCAGCTCTTGCCTTCAGGGCAGCAGCAAGTGACGGTGCCCACGGCGCTCGAGCGCACCGGAGACTTCTCCCAATCCGTCGATCAGAACGGCAATCCGGTGATCATCAAAAATCCCAACACCGGCCAGCCCTTCCCGGGCAACAAAATTCCCGACGGCATGCTTTACGGGCCCACGGTAAAGCTGCTGAATCTCCTCCCGCTGCCGAATGCGGAGAACGCGTCTCATCCAAGTTACAACTACGTCTCGCAGGTTTCCGCCCAGCATCCCCGGCGGGAGGATAACCTGCGCGTCGACTACAACCTGAACGCCAAATGGCATTTCTACGGCAGCTTGCTCAAAGCAACCGACAATGAAGCCACACCCTATGGCATCTGGGGTACCACGAACGTGCCTCTGTATCAGCTCCAATACAGCATTCCCGGTTGGCATTACGTGCTCAGTGCGACGACCATCATCAGCCCGACCGCGGTCAACGAGGTGATCTTCACCCAGGGCCACGATAGCCAATACAACGGAACGAAGCCGGGGTCTGGCGATTGGAGTACCACCAAGACCGGCGTCACCCTGAATACGCTCTACCCCGGATATCAACCGACTAATCTGATCCCCGGCTTTACCTTCGCCGGGACCAAGATCGGGAATTCTGCTACTTTCAGCACCAGCGGTTTCCCCTTCTACAATGCGAACACCAACACCGAGGTTTCCGATAACTTCAGCAAAACCATAGGCCAGCATTTCTTGAAGATCGGCGTTTACTTCGACCATAACTGGAAAGTGCAGCCCTCCGGCGCCATTTACGACGGCACCTACGACTATGGCGACAATCCCAGCAATCCGCTCGACAGCGGATTCGGCTTCTCGAACGCGGCCCTGGGAGTATTCAACAGCTTCCAGCAGGCCTCCACCTACACCAACGCCTATCCGCTCTACAATCAGTGGGAGTTCTACGCCCAGGACTCATGGAAGTACAGCCCGCGCCTGACCCTTACCTACGGCGTCCGCTTCTACTACCTTCTCCCCATTCACAGCAATTCGGGCAGTTTACTCTCGAACTTTCTTCCCTCCAGCTGGCAAGCCAGCCAGGCGCCTACTCTGCTGGAGCCGGCTTTGAACGGAGGCCAGCGTGTCGCCATCGATCCGGCAACGGGGGCGACCTATCCGGCGGTGGATATCGGCGGCTATCTGTCCGGCAGCGGCAATCAGCTCAATGGCATCAAGGTTCTGGGGAGTAACTACATTACTAAAAGTCCTGGCATCAGGCCCGCGCCACGCTTGGGCCTGGCCTACGACATTACCGGTGGAGGCAAGACCATCCTGCACGCCGGCGGAGGCATGTTCTACGACCGGACCTACACCGATGCGTATGACAGCCTGATCGGCAATCCCCCAGCCACCGTGCAGGCGGCGATCAACTACGGTTACATTTCTCAGCTGAACCCAAGCGCCAGCGTATTCGTTCCACCCTCGTTAACCACGTTTAGCACCGCCTCGTCTTTGCCCGTCACCTACAACTTCAACGTCGGCATGCAAAGCCGTCTGGCCTGGCAGATGGTCAGCGACGTCGCCTACGTAGGCTCAATCTCCAACCACCAGGTGCAGCAGGTCAACATCAACCCCGTGGCATTCGGGGCGGACTTTCTGCCTCAGAACCAGGATCCCACTCTCCAGATCACGAACCCCGGCGCTCCTGCCGGCTCCAACGCCCTGCTTTCGCAGTTCCTGCGTCCGTACGCCGGACTCGGCCCCATCAACCAGTACCAGAACTCGGGGAACACTAACTACAATGCCCTGCAAGTGACGCTGCGCCGCCGGTTCGCCGCCGGTCTCTTCCTGGGCGCCTCCTACACCTGGAGCAAGTGCATGGACACCACGGATGGAGAGGGCACCATTCGCTTCGATCAGTACACCCACCAGGCGCTTTACGGACCCTGCGGAACTAACGTTGGCCAGAATGTGGTCATCAACTATGTCTATCCGTTACCCAACATGGCCTCCTGGCTCGGCTCCGGCAACAACGTGGCAACGCGCACCGCCTTAAACGGCTGGCAAATTTCCGGCGTCAGCACCTTCCAATCCGGTCCTCCGTTCAGCGTGAATCTAAACGTCTCGGGAATCTCCTCGCAGAACATCATCGGCACTCCCGACTGGAATGTCGCACCACCCGTCTGCATCGGCGATCCCAGATCCGGCACCAGCAGCAGTCCGTTTAACCGCATCAACGCGAATGCCTTTACCGTCCCCTCGGTAGGCAGCCTTGCGCTCGGGTGCCGGCGCAACAATATCTACGGTCCTGGAGTGAACGACTTCGACATTTCCTTGCAGAAGACGTTTTCCTTCACCGAATCGCTGAAGCTCGATCTCCGCGGCGAGGCGTTCAACATCTTCAATCACACGCAGTTCAGCGGCGTGAATAACACCATCGACTTCTCCGGCCTCACCAATCCGACGGTTACCAATCTGCCTTATAGCTCCGGTGGCTTGGTAAACACGAGCGGGTTCGGCACCATCAGTGGAGTGCTGCCGGCGCGGGTGCTGCAATTGGTTGCTAAGATGAGGTTCTGATCCCGAAATTTCCCTTCGGCCGGTTGTCGCCGACAGCCGGCCGATGGCAAACATGCGCAGGTTTCGAACACAATTCGCTTGGCTCTTCCCGCTTCTCTGCGCTGTTTGCCAGGGCCCCTGCGCTGGCCAGGAGCCGCCGTCAAAGAGTTCCTCCAACAGCCGGCAGGTCGCTTCGCTGGTCGATCAAGGTATCGCCGACTCTCGCGAGGGGCGCTTCTCGCAAGCCGAGGCGGCCTACCGCCGTGCCCTCGCGATCGATCCGCATTGCCTTCCGGCGAAGATCAACCTCGGCCTCGCCTACTTCAAATCCGCCGATTACGGGCACGCCATCCCGCCGCTGCAGCAAGCCGCAAGCCAGGGGGTGGACACCGAACAAGTGCATACCCTGCTGGCGATGTCGTTCTATGCTCTGCACCAATACGAGCCGGCCAGCCGCCAATTCGAGGTTCTCTTTGAGCGCCAGCCGGGCAACATCATGCTCCAGTATTTACTGGCCGAAAGTTACATGCGCTCCCACCAAACCGACCCGCTGCCGGCCCTGCTGGGGCGCATGCAAGCGGCTACCCCCGATTCCCCCGTCATCTATATGCTCGCCGGCGAGCAATACGACCGGCTGGGTCAAACGGACAAGGCCATCGCCGAATTGCTCAAGGCGGAAGCCATCGCCCCAGAGATGCCCATGGTTCACTTCGCGCTTGGCTATTTCTATTGGGAGGAGCGCCTGACCGATAAATCGCAGGCCGAGTTTCAGGCGGAGACGCAGATTAAGGATGGAGAAGCCGCCCAGGCCAAAGGCTTTCTGGGTGACCTCGCGCTCAATGGAGGCGATGACGCCAAAGCGGAACAACTGCTGCGGGAAAGCGTGACGGAAGATGCCCAGGTGCGCATTGCGCAGTACGATCTGGGCGTAATCAGCGCCAGAAAGCACGACAGCGCCGCCGCGGTGCGTTACTTTCAGGCCGCCATCGCGCTCGACCCCCAGCGCGCGGACGCCTACTACCGGCTCGCTACGCTCTATCGCGAGTTGGGTGAACACGACCGCCAACGAGAAATGCTGGCCAAAGTCGAGCAGCTCCATAAAGTCGAGCACACAACGCCGGCTGAAGCCATGGCCGCGCCAGCGAAGAATACTCAGTAACTTCTTGCGACGCCGGGGGAGAGCTAGTGGAG
>JBARKD010000869.1:0-4455 GCA_049800615.1 Acidobacteriaceae bacterium
GCCCTAAACGTTCTAGTGATTAGGAACTTCTGAAAACGTGAGTTGCGCCACTGAGGTAGTTTAACACTAGATTTGGGACCTTATCTTCAGCCAGGTCCAAGAATTCTTGTATTAAGAAATAATCGTCTATGCGATCTCGCTGCATCTCGATCCAGTAGTCGGGATAGTACCTAGCCAAATGACCTATGACATAAAGAACGGCCAAATAGGCCGCGTATTCGCTTATCGCTCGTTTCTTAAGTTTCGGCAGTAGGTAAGTCTTACCAGCAGACTCGATGCACAATGCCTGCAGCTCCGCCACGTCTGTTCGGCCACTCGGAGCTTCGTTGTCGGCCCAACGCTGCCAGGTGATTATGTTGTCATATCCGGCAAGGGGTGCCGCATCCTTTGATTTCAAGTACGGAAAGATAGCGATATTATCTCGAAGCCACGGAATCGTGATTGTGGCTTCCGTCACGAGCTGGACTACAACAGAGGGGTTCGAGCTTGAAAACATTTCCAAGTCTCCTGACCACGAGTGTGGAAAAACCTCGATTGCTTTTGTGTTAATGTGAACGTGCTCCAAGGGTCGCGTCATTTCCGGTAATAAGCGTAGCAAGTCCTGAACGGTCACCGATTGGCCACTTACGGAGGAGCCACCAAAGGCCAGGTTGATGATGCCCAATGACTCTTCCGCACTGCCAAAGTTGACGCGCGTATTCAGAAACCTTCGGCGACCCTCTGGCAACGAAGCAATTCCCAATCCATGCTGACGGGCCCGCTTATTCAGTACCGCGCTGTTGAGACTACAGAGCGCTACAGCATTCCCGAACCACAAGACCCCATAATAAAGAAGAACTGCCCCGGTAAATTCATCCGCTACATCTTCCCAACCAGCAATCATGTCGTCAGCCGCATTGATTGCGTTTCTGAACGGAATAATGAAGTCCCGATCAGCCGGGGCTCGTTGAAATAGGTCTTCCGCCAAATCGCGCCCCGAGTATCGGACCAGCTCTCTCCACAGCGCCGCGTGCGGTAGACGACTCCTGTGCTCGACTAGGGGCCAGTTCTCACTCAGCCGATTGAGGCTGTTCACAGATTTGACCCCCAGCATGTCGGCGTTAAAATCATCCGCGCTTCCACCCTAGCTTGGAATGTCGCTCGAATATGAGCCGACCAGCACATCAAGCAGCTCCCCGTATTCACGCACGAACCCAACGAGCGTAAGAACTGCGATGCCGTTTTCGAGGCGTTCCGCAAACATTGGCGCACCACTAAAACCACTGCTTATCGGCGCACCTATGTAGTCACTCCGACCGGCGCTATCTTCCCAGCCTGTTCGGTCGAGAACGCACTGGAAGCGCCCCTCAAAAAGGTGAGTTACTCTGATTCCGATCAAGCTCTCGGGCTTGTGGTGGATTTCACGTCCACCGTCGCTAAGCACTCGTACCTCCTCCGGCCACCCGGTTAGGATGATCTGGTCGCCCACGACCGGCTTTGGCAGAGGCCAAGTCGGAGTTGGATATTGAGTTAGCGGCGGAAGGTGTGGAGCATCTCTATAGATGCTTAAGCCTTCCGCATTCAACGAGACCAAGTCGCTGGCTGCATTCTCTCCTACGATCCGAGTTAAGGGATCGAATTCCGTTTCGCTGAAGCGAAAGATCGTCCGAGAGTCACTCTCTTGTGCCGAACGATATATATCAAGGACATGCTTCATCGTAACGATAAGGGTGACGCCTTCGCGGTAAACGAGCGTGCCCGTGGCGTTGCGCACCATTGTATTGCTCAGCCCCACGCGATCAGGGTGCCGTCCAATTACTACCGGGCTGCAAAACTGCATTGGGTAGTCGGCTAGCTGGTTAGCCAACGTTCGATCTCCGGGCAATCTTAACTCCAATCCCGCTTTCGGCTCTTTCGATATTCACGCGCCTGCGCGGCCTTTCGCGCGCGTAATCCAGCTTCGTCCAGACCTAAGGAGCGCCTCTTATTGCTCTCGACAATCTTAGCCCCCCGCTTCTTTGCTGCCTCACCTCCATGTCCAGGACTTAGGCCCGATGCGCGCATCTCTGCAAGCCGCGCTTGAGCGTTTTCAATGGGCCTAGCTATCTCTACCGAGTATCTCAGGTAGCAAGGGCGTCCGCAGAACTTCAGTCCCTTACGCGGCAGAGGCTCCTTGCAGTATCCACACGCCGAGCGCTTCCAGGTGTTACGCCTTGCTGCAATGGGCTTAGGGGCTTCGCGCGCAAGCCTCCGTGCAACCGTGATCTGCCGGAGCTGCTTGGCGTAGTCATTTGCTAGCTCCATTGCAGCCTTTGCGAAACGCGGCATCAGAAGTGAGGCGAGGAGCTCGGTCAGATCGGGATCAAGCCGGACGATTCCATCGCGTAACTCATGGAACATTGAGGGGTTCAACGCTTCCTTATGGAGCAGCTCCAGTGCCCATACATCTGCCTTCGCGCGTAGTGGTTCGAGCAAATCGTAGATGAATGACTCCCTCAGGCGATCATCAACGTGCAGGAGACCGAAATCGGGATCGAGGCCAGCAGCTTCGCATGCTATCCTAGTCTCTACTTCGAGCAGCGTATAGCAGTAGTTCAGGATCGCGTTAAAGGGATCGGTGGCGTCCCGTACTCGGTCGCGGCTCCCACTGGTCCGAGGGTCCAGGCCAGCAAAATCGCAATCTACGGCCCGCGGCTACCCTGATCATCCCGAGCAGGGTCAAATTTAGGAACCCCAAGTTCATCGTCCGAAGTGACGAGCGCCAAGTCAGGCCATCAGGCACCGCAATTTTGTAAAATAGGCGGCCAAGGGACTTGCGCTGCCGCGTAGACACAGTAAAATGATACGAGGAGCCGCCTGCAAGGTTAGCTCACAAAGGTAGGCACTGGCTAGCTAGAATAGCAACCGGCGGGCCCTCCACCGCTCGGTATTGACCGAGCAACGTTAACAAAGCTTAGGAGGGAGTCAGACTTGAAAATAAGCAGACTCGAGTTCGCAAAAACTTCCGCGCTGGCGGTAACTGGTACCTTCGGCCTGACGCTAACGCCGCTACTCGCACTAGCAACAGCCACTAATCGCGCCGGTTCCCTGAGCATTTCACAAGCGCAGACCCAGGTTGCGCAGTTTAACATCGACAGTAAGGGCAACCTAAACGGAAAGCGTCCTAATCCAAATTCAACACTTGATCAACTTCTTTACACAGCGGATGTAGTTGCCCGCTTCGCTGGGTATAACGTAACTTCACTGCCCCAGATCGTTGCAGCGGTTACTACTGGTAATATTCCCGCAGCGATTGCGCTGTTGATCGGGGCCGCTCAAAAAGATCCGGATGTCGGGCGCTTAATTGGCATATTGAAAGCGTACCAGGGGCTGGGCGCGAATGCATTTGGATATTACGCCGTCATCCTGATTGCGAATACCGACTCAGGAAAATCCAATTGGAAAGCCCAGCCTATGCCGTGGGGAACCCCGTCAACATAGCTAAGCTTCACCAGGAACTGGGGTATTGGAAGTGCTTGCGCCCAGCGCTTCCATACCCGCACAGTTGCGCTGCTCCTTAGCCGTCACGTCGGATGCTGGGCCTGAGCTTTCCCCCCGGGGGGGACAGGGCCAGAACCGTACGGCGTCGTGCCATAGAGCGTACCTTGAAGGTCGGTGAGGCCAGCAAATGGATTTGCACCGTCATATGGGAAGCCCTTAAATCTGTAAAGAACTTTGTAGCCCGCGCCGAGCGGTTGCGCCGATGCCCCGTCCCGGAACGTGCCAGACGTGACACGCTGAGGCATCGCGCCTGTCGTCCTGCTAACGCCGCCGCACCCGGCGAGCAACGCTACTCCAAGCCCAACGCCTAAAGCGCCGCGGCGATAGGCTGAACGTCCCATTTCGTACTCCCTCCGAGTTCGCGATGAAGGCGAGAAAAGTCTCGTCGTCCACAGTGATGCTGAGCTCTTAGCAGGATTGTCCAGGTCCCGTCACTTTCCAATCGAGAGTGTGGCCGGACTTGTCGATTAAGCGCACAATCAATCCCGGTATTAGACCACTGTGACCCGCAGCGCAGTAAGCTTCTTTGACCGCGTTTTCCGCATTGGTCATTACCTGGTCCTGATTATCCGAGTCTAGAGCATTCCACGTGTCGCTACTAGTCACTATCTTGATTTCTGATTCATCTGATGCGACGGAGACTACGCCAGTAAACAGTCGATCTCCATCGTTGTCACGATACCCTACGGCCCAACCTTGAATGGAACGCGCAAATGACGATGCCGCGTGACCAGGCAATGGGATCAACGAGAGCAGTGCAATCGCCACTAATGCTTTATGCGTCATGGTTTTGCTTCCTCATCCGAATACGGTCCGAAGTAGACCGCTGGGCCTATAGATACGCATACCTAGGCAGGCGACCTGCAGTTGGGCTGCTCCTAGGCCGCGTAATCCCAGGACCGGGACCCGGACGTTTTGCCCCCATCTGTATTATCC
>JBARKD010000870.1:0-5640 GCA_049800615.1 Acidobacteriaceae bacterium
TCTGTTGAGATTATCGGCGGCCGGCATGCTGCTCACGCTGGTGATTCCACGCTCGCAGGCAGGCTCTTCTCCAGGGGTTTTCGCCGGACTGGCAGTTCTGGCTGTCTTTGTCGTGTTGGGGGCATTCACCCCAATTGTCTCGATTCTTTGCTGCTCCACGGAGATTGCCGCCATATTCAGCGTGGGTCACCCGGATGCACTCTGCCTGCTCTTCGCGGTCGTGAATACGGCCGCATTGGGATTGCTTGGACCAGGAGGCTATTCTTTGGACGCGCGCGTATTTGGCCGCCGGCGAGTCGTTTTGTCGACCGAAGACGATGCAGAGTTTTGAAGGGCCGGCCTAACGCACTCTCTTTCAGGATTACTTTGCGGAAGACACGAACTGAGCCACCGATTCGCTGATCCCGCTCTCGGGCCAGACGAAGCCGGCTGAGCGCGGGATGAGCCTTCTTTCCTGAGCAACGGGGTTGGCGGCCGTCACCTGATACGACTGATATTCGATCGTCAGAGTCGCCGTGCCCCCGAGGCGAACACTGGTGACGGTCTTATTTTCCTTGGGCAGATAGAACCTATTGTCGATTTTCTGATAGGTGTGCCGGATAAGCGACTTCGTGGTCCAGAACGATGGATTGCGAGCCGGCTGAGCCTCAATCCGGGTTACGGCAAAGTCACGGGCATCCACCCAGATTTTGCCGCGGTAGAGAAACTTGCTTTCTACTTTAGGCTCCACGTTGAGCACGTAGGTCGAGTTCTCGATGCCGGCGAGCGAAAAGTTGTAGTTCTCGGGACCGAGTTCGCTGCTCTTCCGATTATTTGTGTCGCCGGCCTGCTCTTCGCTTTCCAGCAGGCGGCGAAATACGCGACTCTGAATCACTTTTGAGCCGGTGGAGTTCACAATCGTAAAGTGCTTGGAAGAAGGAGCATCGAAATTGACTTCAACTTCCATTGAGGCTTCGACAGCGGCAGGGAAACCGCGATATTCGAGACGATACGTGCGTCTACCGGTATAGTGCTGGAGAGCCGCCGCCCGTTCCCGGTTCTTTTCCATCAGATGCTGCACAACCTGTTCCGAGGTCAGCTGCGGCAATGCAGGCTCATCCTGCGGCCACGCTGCAGGCGCGACTGCAATGGCCGCCAGCAGCAGAACGGACTGCCCGAATCTGGTAAGCAGGACTTTCACGTCTATGCCGGGCCGCAACACTTTATGCCGATACCGCCAGCCGATTGAACGCATCCGATCCCCCTGAGCTGTCTGCTTCCGTTGCGGTGCTTCCATTGCGGTTTTGGCGGGGGCCGACGTACTAAGTCTGCCCTTCCTGAATACAAAATGGGCGACGCTTTTCTTCCCTGCCGGTTACGGATGGCACCATTTGCATGTAACGCGGAGTTGGGTCTTCGGGAGCGAGATCCCTGGTTTGTCTGGTCACGCTAACCGCGGCGCGGCAGAGCGTCTGGGCGAAGACAGAAGATACCTCGATCATCGCGTCGGTGTAACTCGTGCCTTGCGAGGACCAGGCATACGGCGGGCAATGCGCGGGCAGGTCCAGACCCCAAAAACGGGCATGGATGGCGTCGTATAAGGTGAAATAGGCGCGCGCAGCCGAATCCCAGTTATTTCTGGCTGCCGTTTCCAAGGCAGCCAGGGCCTTTTCCCCGCGCGCTCGATCGTCGTCGAGGGCATGTCGGACGGCTGCGGAAAATGACTCTGCATCGGGCTCAGCCAGCCACGCATTGGCTTCATTGGCAAAGGAAGTAATGCCGCCGCTGTTTGCCCCTACCAGGGGAAGCCCCGAAGCCATGGCCTCGAGCGGTGCTATGCCGAATGGCTCGCGCGGATTCGGATGCACGAACAGATCGCAGCTGGCATAGACCTCTGCCAGCCGCTCGCGGTCAGTGATGTGGTGGAGGAAATAAACCTTGCCCGGTGCAAGCTCCGTGGCCAGGCGCTCGAGGCGTTCACGTTCGATGCCGTCGCCCACCATCATGAGCCGGTAATCGCGGTTACCCTCTCTGCCCAGCAATTGCATCATCCGCAGCAATAGCGACAGATTTTTTTCCGGCGCGAGGCGGCCCACATAGAGCAGCAGGGTTGACCGGGAACACGCGTTGCACTGCTGAAGCAGGGCCCGGCGCATGACCTCGGTCCGCCTTGCTGGTGAAAATCGCGCCGCGTCCACTCCCATGGGACGAATCCAAATTCCCCGCCGAACCCGATGCCTGGTCGACGCGGACACCAGTTCAGCCGCGGCATGCTCGGAGACCGCCAGGTGATGGTCGAAAAAGGGAAAGTACAGCCAGTGCATGTACCAACGGCAGAACAAGCGATGAAGCACACTGTCGCCCACGTAGGCGGCCACATTCTCATCCATGCGCTCGCAGCTAAGCCCCAGCATCACCGGCCTGAAGTCAATGTCCTTGAGCAGGTTTTCACGAATCATCCCGCTCAGAAAATGCAGGTTGTACTTGTCGCACACCTCGATCAGGTCGGGCCGCTCTTCGCGCAGGATGGTGCGCATCGTGTCTTCAGGACACAGATACTGGATGGGATAGACGCAACGGTAGCTGCCGTTCAACGGCGCGATGTGAGCGCGAACGAAATAGATCCTGCCATGCTTGCCCACTTGTTCCACCCGGTCTTCCGCGCCGGGAACGATCAGCCGCATCTCCCTCTGCTGGCGGTTGGCCTCTTCGAGCATCGCCATATAAAAAGTAGAAATTCCGCCGGAGCAGGCGTGAAATGCGTTCGTCAGGTGAAGCGTCTTGATGGCCATCAGGCTTGCATGTGAACGCTGTTACTGCGCAAAAGACGATAGCAATGGCGGGGGAACAAGAAAACGAATTCCATGACCAGGCGCGGCATGCGCTTAAGGTCGGATCTGAAGGAATGCGCTCCTTCCCCCACCAGCAAACTATTTCTGCTCATCACATACCAATTGAATAGCGAAGAAAGCAGGCACAGCACGGCTGCCCCCAGCATGCCCCCTTTGAGGTTCGGCATCCGGGTAAAGAAATGAAGTAAATAATCCAGCCAGAGCACGAGCACGGGAAAAATGACGAGAATCAGCAGGCTCGTGGCCCACAGAGGTCGTGCACGGCGAAGCCTTTGCACAACGGCGCCGTAACAGCCGGAGATCGCCCCGCTATAGGCAGCTTCGACCACAACGGCGATGGAGACAGCCTTGAGCCCCTGGCGCAAGGTAGCAACCAGAAAAATGGGCGCCCGCAGCATTGCACTGAGCAGCGCGGACTTCCAATTCCAGCTGTAAAGGAAAGTCTTTACTGGATGAAGAACCAGGTCCGACAGCACGGCAACGACTTCCACAGGCGATTTCTGCTGTGAAGAGTTACGCATCTGACCGGAGTATCGGCGGATTAAGGGCTCGAAGTGCGTTAAAAATTGCCTAATAAATTGGGCATGGGGTTGAGGTACGCAACAACAGGCTGCGAAAACAGGTTTGCCGGGCAACCAGCCTGCAGCACGTACCCGGCAGTTCAGCTGGGACACGGTATTTCGCGCCTCGCTTGGCGCTCGGCCGCGTTTTTCCCCAGCCTTATAGGGGCCTGGATCCCGATCGTCAGTTACTACGGTGGTTACCTGTTCTTTTGTCCGGGAGGCGAGCGCCGTATCTTAAAACTTTGCCCTCTCTATCCGCATCTGGTTAGACGTTAACGGATTGTAATTTTTGAGAACGCTCATGCTCCCGACCCCCCGCCGGCCGTTGTCGTACCTCCTCTCGCTTTTTGTTCTCCTTTTAGCCAACAGCTGGGCGCAATCGCGGCCCAACATTGCCTTACCGCCGGCAACGAGGCAAATCCAGGAACCTGTCGACGAATCCCGTTTACAGCGGCTCACCGGGAACCGCAGCCCATCAGGCAACTCCATCACCGATTTGGGCCGCGCGCCCGATGACCTTCCACAAGAACACGTTCTGTTGATGCTCAAGCGCGGAGCCGCGCAACAGCAGGCCCTGCAGCAGTTCATGCAGGAGCAATACGATCCCCACTCAGCCAACTTTCACGGATGGCTGACGCCTGCACAGTACGGTTCGCTTTTCGGGCCGTCCGCAGAGGACATCCTTCAGATTACGAACTGGCTTGCGGGCCATGGATTCACCGTAAACCGGGTT
This sequence comes from Acidobacteriaceae bacterium, assembly GCA_049800615.1. Classification (GTDB taxonomy): domain Bacteria; phylum Acidobacteriota; class Terriglobia; order Terriglobales; family Acidobacteriaceae; genus PALSA-350. The sequence goes on from JBARKD010000870.1 coordinate 4,128, forward strand.
GCCGCAGGACGCACGTTCGTTGATTTCACCGGCACGGCAGGCCAGTTTGCAGCCGCGTTTCATACGGAAATTCATCGCTTCCTGAGTTCAGGTGAAGTGCATTTTGCGAATGCCGGCGATCCCATGATCCCAGCGGCCCTGGCGCCGGTCGTTTCCGGATTTCGTGCTTTGAATGATTTCCATCCCAAACCCATGGCTCACCAGCCGGCAATAGTCCGGCTGGATAGAACCACGGGCAAATGGTCGCGGGTGGCGCAAGGGCATTTCACAAGCGACTACGGAGCGGGGACCGACTACATCGTCGGTCCGCAGGATTTCGCCCAGATCTACAGCATCAAGCAGGTTTGGCAGCAAAGCCTGGACACCCCGTCCGGAGCACAGAAGCTTATTGGAACGGGCCAGACCATTGGGGTGATTGGCGACACGGAGCTAGCCGCGGGGGACATCAAAAACTTTCGCGATCAGTTCGGCATTACCGCCCTTGGTCCGAACGGCTCCGTAGTGGTCGACCATCCGCCAGCCAGCGTATGCGCCGCTCCTGACCCAAATGTTCCCGATCTGGAAGGCTACATTGATGCGGAATGGGCAGGCGCCACGGCGCCGGACGCGACCATCGACTTTGTGACCTGCGCCGATAGCGGCATGACCTCAGGGACAGACCTGGCCGCCACTTACATCGTGCAGGATGCAACCCACGCAAAACAGGACGCGGTTCTCAACTCGAGTTACGGGTATTGCGAACAGAATCCACAAAGCGAGTCCAATCAGTTCTACGTTGATCTGTGGCAACAGGCAGCGGCGGAAGGCATGACGGTCGTCGTGGCAGCCGGAGACGCAGGCGGGGCAGAATGCGACGAGCCAATCACCTTCACCTACGTCACCCATGGGCTGTCTGTCAGCGGCGAGGCCTCAACCCCCTACAACATCGCTATCGGCGGAACGGACTTCAGCGATGTTTTCAGTGGGACCACGGCAAACTACTGGTCCGCCACCAACAGCGCCACCTTGCAGAGCGCCAACTCCTATATCCCTGAAACAGCCTGGAATGAGAGTTGCGCCAGTCCGCTCGTCCTCGAGTGGTTCAATAAAGAAAACAACACCAATTTCCCTTCCAGTTGGGGGGCGAATGGCCTGTGCACGTACGCCTCCACCCTGCCGCCGGATCTTTTTCTGGTTTCACCGACATTCTATCGTTCTGCCGGCGCCGGAGGATTGAGCACTGTGTCAGCCAGGCCTGCCTGGCAAAGCGGCGTTACCGGATTGCCGCCGGGCAACGCACGCGCCCTTCCGGATTTCTCCATGTTTGCTTCCGCAGGACTGACCTGGGGACATTCCCTGGTCTACTGCTACTCAGGAACGGGCCAGGGTTGCGATTTCTCCGATGCGAACACTGTGTATCTCAACACCGATGGAGGCACTTCCTTTGTCGCCCCGGCCTTTTCCGGCATCATGGCGCTGATTAATCAGAAAACCGGCGACCGGCAAGGGCAAGCCAACAATATCCTGTATCCCC
>JBARKD010000871.1:0-2081 GCA_049800615.1 Acidobacteriaceae bacterium
GCATCACGGAGCGCGACGGAGAAGCGACGCGCCGCATGGCCACGCTGGAGCGAGGCGTAGCGCCCTTTCTTACCAGCCCTGGCTGGGAGCCCTATTACCCAACCCATCGCTACGGCGTCTCTGCCAGCCGCTGGCCGCTGAGCGGTCAGACCGTGTGGACCCTGGTGAACCGCAACGAGTATGACGTCAACGGACGCGAGATCTCTGTTCCCGCAGAAGACGGCGTTCGCTACTTCGACCTCTACCACGGCGTTGAGCTCACGCCGCAGCGGGAGGGGAGCGAGGCGGTTCTGGCCTTCGCCATCGAAGCACATGGCTTCGCAGCAGTCCTCGCGACCCGCGAAGGTCCGGATGCAAAGATGCAGGATCTGATGGCGCATATGAAGACGATGACGGCAGCGCCGCTGTCGTCGTATGCCGACCAGTGGAAGACTCTGGGCCAGCAAATGGTTGCGATTGCGCCGGCCAAGGTGGTGGGAGCTGCCCCAGAGGGCATGGTTGCGATCCCAGGTGGCGACTACATTTTCAAAGTGCAGGGAATCGAAATCGAAGGCTTCAACGACATTGGCGTCGATGTGCAATATCCGTGGGAGGATATGCCGCGCCGCTTTCATGAGCACCGCATGACGATCCCCCGCTTCTACATGGACAAATATCCGGTAACGAATGCGGAGTTCAAAAAATTCTTGGACGCGACCCGTTACCAGCCGGCCGACGCTGTGCACTTTCTACGCGACTGGAAGGATGGCGGGTATCCCCAGGGGTGGGCCAACAAGCCCGTGACCTGGGTCTCGCTCGAAGATGCGCGTGCATATGCCAAGTGGGCGGGCAAACGCCTGCCCCACGAATGGGAATGGCAGTATGCGGCCCAAGGCGGCAATCCGGCGCGCATCTATCCCTGGGGCGATACCTGGGAGGCGAATGCTGTGCCGGTTCCGGTGAAGGGCCGCGCGCTGACGCAGCCGGATAACATTGATGCGCACCCAGCAGGCGCGAGTGCTTTCGGCGTGATGGACATGGTGGGAAACGTTTGGCAATGGACAGACGAATTTGTCGATGACCATACTCGGGGCGGCATTCTAAGAGGCGGAAGCTATTACCAGCCGCAGGGGTCGATCTGGTACTTCCCCCAGGCGTACCGCAACGATCAACATGGAAAGCTGTTGCTGATGGCGCCCAGTTATGATCGCTCGGGGACAGTGGGTTTTCGCTGCGTTAGCGATGCTGAATAAGGCGAAAACACGGAACTTACGTAGTTACCAAAGGAGACAGCATGCCTCTCGTTCGTATCGACCTTGCTGAAGGCAGATCACTGGAGTACGGCAAACAGGTGGGCCAGATAATCTACCGCGCGTTAACGGATGTGATGAACGCCCCCAAGGACGATCTCTTCCAGATCATCACGGAACATCCCCAATTCGGTTTGCAGTTTGACCGGGAATTTCTTGGCGTTCACCGATCCGACGAATGCATCTTTGTCCAGATCACTTTGAATAGCGGTCGAACCGTGGAGATGAAGCAGCGTTTCTATAAAACCGTGGCCGACGGCCTGCACGAAAGCTTAAAGCTGCGCCGGGAAGATATCTTCATCAGCCTGGTGGAAGTGTCAAAGGAGAACTGGTCCTTCGGCAACGGAGAAGCCCAATACGCACCGGCTACGCCATAACGCGATGCAGGTGTTGAATTCGACACATCCACAGTCAGGCGCGGAGAACGAAGCGGAAGCGCATATCTTCGCCAAACCACATGATGTAGTTTGTTCCCCAGGCGTTGTTGAAGAGACCGCAGTGGATTCCGCCGCTGAGATCGGGCTGCGAACGCGAGAAGTTGAGCGGCGATCTTTCGCCCAGCGCAATCAGTGGAGCGTCGAGCGTCTCCACCTGGAATGTCCCCTGTCCGTCGCTGAACGCAAAGCCCGTCGTGACTGCATGCTGATGGCGCCCACCGGCCGTGACTACATCGAAGGGCGAGACTGGCTGGCCCGACTTATCCATGCTCCAGCCCTTCGGATCGCCCACCACCGGATTGAAGGTGAGCCACATCGCTTCCGGCATACGTGTCGCGGCCTTGTCCATGCAAAA
>JBARKD010000872.1:0-4636 GCA_049800615.1 Acidobacteriaceae bacterium
TCCATATCGTGGCCGGTGTCTACCTGCGAAGAGCGACCGTGACCACGCCTATCATGCGCGACAACCCGATAGCCGTTGGCAAGGAAGAACAGCATCTGCACGTCCCAGTCGTCCGACGAAAGAGGCCAGCCGTGGTGAAACATGATCGGCTGTGCGCCCCTCGGGCCCCAGTCCTTATAGAAAATGGTGGTACCGTCTTTGGTCGTGATCGCAGACATGAGATTATTCTCCTTGGTTTCCTTCAAGAGGAAGTGCATTCAATGGAGTTGTGAGATCTGATGATAGCAAAGAGAGCGGCCCGCCAATCAGAACCTCGCGTCTTGCCGGATATTCCATGATAGGCTCCTACGATTACCCGTGCATTGCCCAGGCAGTGCACGAACGCGAGGGATGCGGCTGGGATGACGATTCACCGTTGAAACTCTCATGTCACCGATTCTCGCGGTGTTCAACGATTAACCGGTCGCCACGTTGCCCACTGACATATGTCCAGACCCATTGGAAGAACACGCTGAACCGTAAATTGCTCTCAGCCAGGAACTGAATGTGGATCAACCCCCACACGAGCCAGGCGAAGAAGCCGCTCATCATGACACGCCCGCTCTGCAATACGGCAAAGTTCTTGCCGACAACGGCAAGGTTGCCCTTGTCGAAGTAACGGAAAGAGGGGAGGGGGGATTTCTCGGTCACCCGCCGAAATATTGATTTTCCGGCGTAACGGCCTTGCTGCATGGCGACCTGGGCAACTCCAGGGAGTGGCCGCCCATCCTGATCAAGGGATGCAGTATCGCCAATTGCATATATCTCAGGATGATCTTGGACCGTGAGATCTTGCTTGATGCGGACACGACCAGCACGATCTACATTGCCACCAAGCCATTTGCCCGCCGGCGAAGGAGCGACTCCTGCCGTCCATATCACTGTCTTGCTCGCAATCCGTTCATCGCCAACAACTGCACCTTCCGCATCGACTGCTTGAACTGCCTTTTCCAAGTGCACATCTACGCCAAGCCGCAATAGCCGAAGTCTTGCTGCTTCCGAGATACTCTCCGCAAATGCTCCAAGAGGGCGTTTCGCCATGTCAACCAGGATGATCTGTGCGGACTTTGGATCGATTCGGCGGAAGTTATTTTTGAGAGTCGTGCGAGCCATGACGGAGATTGCGCTTGCCATCTCTACGCCGGTCGGTTCTGCGCCAACCAGGACGAATGTCATGAGCGCCTTCCGGCGCTCTGGATTCTCCTCAGTCTCTGCGTTTTCAAAGGCCGTGAGTATGTGATTGCGTAAGGATTCTGCATCCGCGAGACTTTTCAATCCCGGAGCGAAGTGGGCGAACTCATCATGGCCAAAGTAGCTGTGGGTCGCGCCTGTCGCAAGCACTAAATAGTCATACCCAACCCGTAATCCTTCTTGATCACCGGCGTCGACGATCACGTGCCGCGTGGCCGAGTCGATGCCGGTCACATTGCCGAGCATCACTGAAGTATTCTCTTGAGTGGCCAGGATGCCACGGAGCGGCGAGGCTATTTGTCCCGGAGCTAAAACCGATGTCGCCACCTGATAGAGGAGGGGTTGAAAAACGTGATGATTCGCCCGATCAATCAACAGCACGTCGACAGGAGCTCGCCGCAGGGCCTTGGTTGCGGCCAATCCGCCAAAACCGCCGCCGACAATAACAACCAGAGGAAGCCTTCCCGTCATCGTTGTTGATTGCCTCCTCACCGTGTAACTAAGCAATTCATCTGCCATCACGTTTGATTTCAATGGAAATCAGATTTGCTCGCCGTCAGCTGCCCTATACCTGAACTTGTTGTTGCCTGCTTCTCATGAAACCGATCCAAGGTGTCTGGTGTCGGTGTCTGGTGTCAGGCGTCATTTTCATGACGCGACATATGACATGACACTTCTTCACGCATGGTTCTCAGCTATCTCCCGCTCGGCACCCTCGTATATCGCGAGGGTCGCGCGTTGAGAGCAACCGTTCCATTGTGGCCCTCCTCGTGCAAATGTGACCCTCGTGAGCGAGGGTGCAAAGTCAATCTCGGCACAAGATCCGCAAGCTACCGCTCAAGCTAGCCGCGAAGAGACGTCGCCGGACCAGCCACTCCGCAGCCTCTCGCTTCCGGTCGCGAAGCTAGCGATCAACCTAGGACCGCTGCTATCGCCAGTACAACAAGGAGAAGCGAATGAGTTATTCCTCAAACGGAAATCGCCCCAAGCTTAGCGAGAAGGGACTTCTTACCCCCGATAACTGTGTTGTGGCGCTGATTGACCATCAGCCACAGATGCTCTTTGGAACATCGAATTTCGACCGGCAAACAATCATTAACAATACCGTCGCTTTTGCGAAAGCTTCCCGAGTGTTTGATCTGCCCGTGGTGCTCACGACGGTGGAGACGAAGTCTTTCAGTGGCAACATGTGGCCTCAGCTCCGAGCTGTATTCCCGGGCCAGGAGCCTATAGAGCGTTCATCGATGAACTCCTGGGACGACAAGAACTTTGTAGCGGCCATTGAAAAGACAGGACGCAAAAAGATCGTGCTTGCCGGGCTGTGGACCGAGACCTGCGTGGCGCTCCCCACGGTACAAGCGATCCACGACGGCTATGAAGTCTACGTAGTGGAAGATTGCTGCGGTGACGTGACTCAGCTCGCCCATGACAACGCTATGAAGCGAGTCATCCAGGCGGGAGCGAAACCCGTGACTTCACTTTCAACCATGCTGGAGCGGCAGCGCGACTGGGCTCACAAGGACACTTACGATGCCGTGATGGACATCGTCAAGACTCATTACGGAGCCTACGGGGCCGGAGTCGAGTACACGTACACGATGGTACACGGCGCTCCCGCTACGAAATTCCCCGAGTACGCCGTGCCCCCTGCTGCTGCAGCTCACAAGTAAAGAACGAAGGGCGGAAGCTTGCCTCCGTCCTTCTCACGGTCGTTGGAAAACGACGAAGGAGATCGGTGTGTCTGTCGAAGTCATCTTGCACAACGCCAGGATTGCAACGAACGGGGTGCCGTCGTTTGTTGAAGCGATCGCGATTTCTGATGGAAAAGTGACTGCCGCCGGTGGCAATGAAGAGCTTCTGCGTCTTCGTGGGCCGGCGACGCGAGTCATCGACGGTCGGCGGCGCACCGTCATTCCTGGACTCAACGATTCGCATATGCATCCGATCCGTGGTGGGCTCAACTACAACCTTGAGTTGCGTTGGGATGGTGTACCTTCCCTCGCCGACGCTCTGCGCATGCTGAAAGAGCAGGCGGCGCGGACGCCTGCTCCGCAGTGGGTGCGGGTTATCGGAGGGTGGACAGAGTTTCAGTTCGCCGAGGGCCGGATGCCAACGCTCGATGAAATCAATGCGGTAGCTCCGGATACACCGGTTTTCGTGATGCATTTGTACGACAGAGCGTTGTTGAATGGAGCGGCGCTTCGCGCTTTGGGCTACGACAAGAATGCCCCGGACTTTCCGGCCGGGGAGGTTCAACGCGACCGTCACGGGAACCCTACAGGTCTTCTGCTCGCGAAGCCCAACGCGAATATTCTTTACTCCACCCTGGCGAAGGGCCCGAAATTGTCGCGTGAGGATCAACTCAACTCTTCAAGGCTCTTTTTCCGTGAGCTAAACCGCTTTGGCATTACGAGTGTGATTGATGCGGGCGGAGGCTTTCAGAACTACCCCGACGATTACGGGGTTGTGAACGAACTGCATCGAAACGGGGAACTGTCCGTGCGGCTTGCTTACAACCTCTTTACCCAGAAACCCAAACAGGAGCTGGGTGACTTTGAGAACTGGACCAAAATGACAAAGCCCGGGGACGGCGATGATTTCTATCGCGTCAACGGCGCAGGCGAAATGTTGGTTTTTTCTGCTGCGGACTTCGAAGACTTTCTTGTACCGCGCCCAGAAATGATTCCAGTGATGGAAAGCGAGCTAAAAGCAGTCATTCGACATCTCGTGGGGAATCGCTGGCCATTTCGCTTGCATGCGACATACAACGAGACGATCGAGCGAGCATTGAACGTTTATGAAGAAGTGAACCGGGAGATTCCGTTTGACGGCCTGCACTGGTTCTTCGACCACTGCGAGACGATCACCGATCGCAATATCGAGCGTGTGAAAGCGCTGGGCGGCGGCATCGCGGTGCAAAACCGCATGGCGTTCCAAGGTGAGTACTTTGTCGAACGTTACGGGGTACAGCAAGCGAAACGCACACCGCCAATCCGGAGAATGCTCGAGATCGGCGTTCCGGTTGGGGCGGGTACAGACGCAACCCGCGTCTCCAGCTACAACCCCTACCTTTCCCTGTATTGGCTTATAACTGGCAAGACCGTAGGCGGTCTTGGGCTGTATCCGGAAGAAAATCGGCTCGAGCGGGCGGAAGCACTCAAACTCTATACGATGGGCAGCAGTTGGTTCTCAACGGAAGATGGGAAGAAGGGAACGCTTGCTCCTGGGCAACTGGCGGACTTGGCCGTTCTTTCCGCGGATTATTTCTCGGTTCCAGAGGAGGAGATCAAGCATCTAGAGTCCGTGCTCACGATTGTAGGAGGGAAGATCGTGTATGCCACAGAAGAATTCTCGAAACTCGCGCCGCCGGCACTGCCGGTAAGTCCAAGCTGGTCTCCTGTTAACG
>JBARKD010000873.1:0-6353 GCA_049800615.1 Acidobacteriaceae bacterium
ATCCGGAGCTTGCCGCGGGGATGGACGTAACCATTTCTCCGTACTTCGGCTGCGGGCGCTGCCCCTCGTGTCTGCGGAATCGCCCGAATGCCTGCCAATTCAACGAAACCATGGGAGTCCAGCGAAACGGGGCGATGACAGAATATATCGCTGTGCCCGCCGCGAAACTCTATCCTGCCCGGCTGAGCATCAAGGAGCTCTGCCTGGTTGAGCCGCTGACTGTCGGCTTCCATGCAGCAAGCCGGGGACGGATCACGGCGCAGGATACAGTTGCAATCTTTGGCTGCGGAGGAGTGGGTCTCGGCGCAATTGCCGCCTCCGGCTTTCGCGGGGCGAAAACCATCGGCGTTGACCTCGATGACCGGAAACTGGCGCTGGCCAGGAGAGCCGGCGCAACAGACACCATCAACACCGGCAAAGAGCCTTTACACGAAAAACTGCTCGAGCTCACGGGCGGAAGAGGGCCGGATGTGATCGTCGAGGCGATCGGGCTGCCGGAAACATTTCGCAGCGCCGTAGACGAGGTCGCGTTTACCGGGCGGGTGGTGTACATCGGCTATGCCAAGGAACCGGTGGCTTACGAAACGAAGCTATTCGTGCTGAAGGAACTCGACATCCTGGGCTCGCGCAATGCTCTTCCCGAAGATTTTCGCGAAGTGATCCACATGCTCGAGGAGCGCCGTTTTCCAGTCGACGAAGCAGTCAGCGCCATCGTTCCGCTGGAGCAGGCGCCGGCCATGTTTAAAGCGTGGAGCGATAATCCCGGCAAATTTTCCAAGATCATGGTGCGTTTCGACTGAAAATCAGCCGAAACGCTTCAGATAAGCGGAGCAGAGGGGCACAGTCTGATCTGTGAAGGCAGCGCCGAGCAACCGGGCCAGATCGGCATCCGGATGAGAGCCGATCCAGGCTACCAGCAGCAGGCGTCTCAGCATTACGAACGTGGGAATTGCTTCGATTTCCGCACGGCTCACACTCGACACCGACTGATAACCCTCCAGCCACTGATCGATCAAGGCGGGCGCCTGGGGTAGATGCTCGTAAAACGACAAGGGCGTGGCGGCATCGTACATGTACCAGGCGAAACCGCAATCGTCGAAGTCAATCACTTTGATTTCATCGCCGTGGATTAGCAAGTTGGCCAGACGCTGGTCACAGTGCGCCAGTCCGAAGCGGTCGGGACCGCTGCCATAAGCATCAAGACGCTGCCCAATCAACTCCACTGTCCGACCGAAAAGGTCAAGCCGAGCCGCGCTCATCCCCAGGCCGTCGCGCCAATCGCCCCATCGGGGACTTTCCCCTAAGGCCGTTTCAAAGTTCCAGACAAACCGTTCGAAACCGGCCGGCTTCTCCCATTTCTTGCTGTGCCCGTGCATCTGCGCAGTGATTGCTCCCAGGTTGCGAAAGCAGCGGCGCAGATCCATGCCAATCTCTGGTTGACGGCCGTTCTCCCATTCAAAGAGAACCATGTTTTTGCCCCGCGCAGTTTGAATCCATTCACCATTGCGGCCAGCTACTGGAACAGGCGTAGCCACCACCCCCTCGTCCCGCAAAGCCACCAGCCACGCAATTTCCGAGGCCAGCGAACGGATCGATTGATAGCCCGGCCGCTGAAGACGCAGCGCCCACAGTCTGCCCGAAGGCGCCTCGACACGGTACGTCTCATTTTCCGACCGGCTGACGAGGTATGCGCTCGAGTCGCGGGGAAGATCGTAGAGGGTAGACGCCAGCTCGCCAAGATCGGCGAGATCGCCCAGCGAATCTGGTGTCACATAAAATCCTTTGACATCTCTTTCATATTCCCCGCAAACTAAGGACATCGTTCGTCCGGCCCTCCTTTCGTCATACGCAAATTCAGTCATTTGAACCAGTCTTCTGGAGGACGCACCACTGCCGCCCGAAACCGCAGCTGTATTTGAAACTCACCCTTCCTCCGGCCGGATCGAATATGGCCTGCGTCATGGCGTCCTCTCGCCGTGGGAAGTCCTGGCGCAGTCGGTCGGCGCCATCGCTCCCGCTACGTCCCCGGTACTCACGGTTCCCCTGGTCTTTGCCCTGGCGGGCAATGGCACATGGCTTTCTTATGCCCTGGCGACGGTACAGGTTACGCTGATTGCCGTGCTGATCGGAGCGCTCGGCCGCCGTTCTGCCTCCCCTGGCTCCCTGTACAGCTATGCCACTGATTCCCTGCCGCCGGTATTCGCCAGCATCGCGGCATGGGGCTTGCTTCTGGGCTATGTCGCCACCGGCTCTGCCGTGGCCGCCGGATTCGCCCTGTACACAAATTTCCTGCTGAAAGCGCTTGTGGGTCATCAGTCGCTATCGAGTCTACTGATTCTACTGTGCGTCCTGGGCGGGGCCGCCATGGCATACCGGGACGTCAAGCTGTCGGCCCAGGCGATGCTGTGGCTGGAAGCCCTGTCGGTCGTCTCGATTGCGATCGTATTTGTTCTCATTCTCTGGAAGAACGGCCTCCATCTCGACTGGCCGCAATGGCGCCTGCAGGGCAGTTCGATCCCAAGCATTCGCCTGGGTCTGGTATTGGCGATTTTCAGCTTTGTCGGGTTTGAGAGCGCGACCGCACTCGGTCACGAAGCAAAGGAGCCGCTGCGCACAATCCCTCGCGCGGTTCTGCAGTGCGCCCTGGGCGCCGGCGCGTTCTTTGTCTTTGCGGCATATTCCGAGGTGCTGGGGTTCCGCGGCACCGGCCTGAGCCTGGATAAGGTCGATGCGCCCATGCACGTCCTTGCTGTGCGGGTTGGTCTGCCTGTGCTCGGCTTGGTCATCGATGCCGGGGCGATGATCAGCATGTTTGCCTGCGGCCTCGCTTGCATTACGGCGGGGGCGCGCATCCTTCTCCTGATGGCCCACAATGGACTGGTCCCCGTCCACTTCACCAAAACACACAGCCGCAATGAGACTCCCCACCTGGCGGTTGTCCTGACTTCGGGTGCAATCCTGGGGCCTGCCGTGGTGCTGGCCTTTCTGGGCTATTCGGGTGCCGACATCTACGGCTGGCTGGGCTCTTTCGCGGTCTACGGATTCATCACGATCTATGGACTTACCTGCATTGCCCTGCCCCTGCAATTGAAGCGGCAAGGGGCCCTGACCACTCCGCTGCTGGTGGTCGCGATCCTCGGGGGGCTGTCGATGGTTCTGGCCCTGGCGGGCACACTTTACCCTGTTCCGGCTGCACCATATTCGTGGCTGCCGTACCTGTATTTCTTCTACGTGCTGATCACGTTGGGTTTCTTTTTCCGCAACCGGCGAAAGAGGAGTTCGGTCATCGCCGCGACCGTGGAAGACTTCTCATAACCGAGAAGGTTCATTTCGGAACGCCTGCCACCCAAAAGTAACCGGCAGGCCGCCCTGTCTCGAATGACGGCGTTATGATTGGGGCCATGAAAAAAGCTTTGCTGTTCGCTGCCGTCATGCTGTTAACAACCTCTGCCTTTGCGGCGTCCCACCATCGTCACCATCGCCATCATCACCACAGCCACGCGGCGCGCCACTAACTTTACTGGGGTGGTGTGGCCACGGTCGCCAGCCAGCGCAGAATTGCGCCTGAAAGAGGACCGCGCTGGTCTGAGTAGGCGTGGTCGGTATTGAAGTGCACAGTGGAAACCCGCGTGTTTCCCGCGCGCCGTAGCGCGCCGGCGAATCCCTGATCACTGCGCGCGTAGGCATCGTCGGAAGAGACAACCAGCACAGGTCTGCTTGTCAGCAGAGGAACCTTCGACGCGAAACCCCATTGTGCGGCGTTGGCCACCGCCTCGTGAGCGAGTCCTTCCGGCGTACAGCCACTCAGGGGCGCCACCCCTTCCCTCTCGTAGGCTGCGCTGAGCGACCGGATCGTAGCTTCCTGCTGATCTTTGGTCAGCGCCCGGGGAATCCGTCCACCAATGTCGCCGGCGGAGATGAGAGCGATGCCAAGGATCGTCGGATCGGCAGCCGCTGCCTGCACCGCCATGAAGCCGCCCATGCTGTGACCGATCAGAACAACGCGCGATGGGTCGAGGCGCAGGATCCTGGCCATGGAAGGCGATCGCAGGTATTCGACCGCGGCGGCTGTATCTTCAATCCCGTGAGCGAACGAGAAGTCTCCGGAAGAACCCCAGGAACCCCGGTAGTCGAAGAAAAGGACGTCCCATCCGGCCCGGCGAATATCCTGTGCCAGGTCAAGATTGCGTTCGTTTCCTGGAAAGCCATGCAGCAGCACTACCGCCGGATGGGGACCCGCGCCCGCGGCTACATAGACGAAGCCATTGAGGAGTGCGCCATGGCTCGGGATCTGAAAACTCTGCATGGAAGCGGGATCGGCTCTCCGCTGCGCCCACAGAGGGGACCAAAGGCACAAAATGACAAGAATGCCGCGGGCGAACCTTTGCACCAGCCTCGCCACGAGCCGATGGTTCTGCAGAGCTACCTCCAAAAGCAGGGCGCTCTGTAACCATAGGGTCTCCCAGGCAAAATCTCAATCAACGAATGGGTCAGGGGAACTGTCAGAGATACTGTTCCCAGAAGGCAAGCATAGCGTTGTATCGCTGAAGAAGAGCGGGTGCGTCGACAAAACCGTGCTTGCGCATGGGGAAAAGCTCGACCAGGTAAGGCTTTCCGGCAGCAATCAGGGCGTTCATAAATGCCTCTTCATTTTGCGGATGAACGTTGTCGTCATAGGTGCCGTACATGAGCATGAGGGAGCCGTGCAGATCGCGCGCGCGGGGGATCAGGGAGGCGCGATCGTAGGCGGCCTGATTGTCCTCGGGCAGCTTCATGAACGATTCACCCCATTTGGAATCGTAAAAGCGCCAATCCGTAACCGGGGCCCCGGCGATGCCGGCCTTGAACTCCGTCGACCTGGTCATCAGGTTGAGAGTCACGGTACCGCCTCCACTCCAACCCCAAACACCAAACCGGTTCCCGTCGACCCAAGGCTGTCCTTTGAGCCAGCGAATCCCCGCGACCAGATCCGCGGTTTCGCCGGCGCCCGGAGCAGCCGCCAGAGTGTTCTCGAGAGTCTTGCTGATGGCGGTGGCGGCCCGGTTGTCCATGGCCACAGCTATGTAACCGTGACTGGCCAGGACATTATCGAAAAGGGTCTCGCTCTGCCATGCATCCTTCACCGTGGGCGCGGAGGGACCGCCATACACGTGCAGGATCACGGGATAGCGACGTCTGGGATCGAAATCCTTGGGCTTGAGGATTTGCGCAGGCATGGCAAAACCATCCCCTGCCGGAATCGTCGTCAGCTCCGGGTATTGGAGTCCCTCCGGCAGAAGCTCTGGCCGAGGTGCGGCCAGGGTAGACTTCAAGGCGCCATCGGCAGCATGGAGCCGCAATGCCGGAAGCGACCGAATGTTCGAATACTCATCGAAGTAGTAGCTAGCATCGCCGGACATGCTGATCTCGTGAGTGCCGGGCTCGGTGGATATCCGCTCCAGCCCGGTCCCGTCCGCGTGAATGCGGTAGAGTTGGCGCTGAACCGAGCCGTCCTTGAGAGCTGTGAAATAAATCCAGTCCCGGGCCTGGTCGATGCCAACGACTCCCTGGTGAACCCAGAACGCGCCGCCGTGCGAGGAAACGATCGCCCAATTGCCCTTGGTGACCTGATTTACCAGGTTTCCATCAGCGGCATAGCGATAGAGGTGCATGTAACCATCGCGTTCCGAGGCCCAGAGGAAATGACCGTCGCGCAGGAAATAGAGGTCATCGTTCACATTGACCCATGAAGGATCGGTCTCCGTGAGCAATCGCTTCACGTTGCTTCCGTCGGCATCAGAAAGATACAGTTCCAGTTCTCTTTGACTGTGGTCGAGAGTCTTGAAGCTAAGGTGCTTCCCATCGGGAAGCCAGTTCACGCGCAGAAGCCACTCGTAGGACTTGTCAGGCTTAATCCAATGGATGGATGCGCTGCCAACCGCAATGACTCCTACGCGCACCACGGGATTGTGTTCGCCGGGTTTGGGATAGACCTGATGGATGATCTTCGGGTTGACCGGAGAGAAGTCCACGAACGTGCTTACCGGCACACCCTTTTCATCCGTTTGCAGAAAGGCAATGGACTGGGAATCCGGGGACCACCAATAGGCGTTGTCGTGACGGCCAAAAACCTCTTCCCAATAAACCCAGGAAAGCGTTCCGTTCAGAATGGTTTCGGAACCATCGTGCGTGAGCTGGGTTTCCTTCTTTGCCGACAGATCCCAAAGGAAAAGATTGTTGCCGCGTACAAAGGACACAAAACGGCCGTCGGGGGAAAATTCAGGATTCTTTTCTTCCTCCGGCGTTTGGGTCACGCGAGAGAAACTGGAAGAATCAAGGTCCAGCAGGAAGATATCGCCGTGAAACAGGTAGAG
>JBARKD010000874.1:0-17007 GCA_049800615.1 Acidobacteriaceae bacterium
CCGATGACGTATCTGACTTGGTGGTTGGGCCAGCAGCTGCAGTATGATGGGCGGCCGGTGGTCGACAAGACGGGACTGAAGCAAAGCTACGATTTCGCAGTCTCATTCGCGCCGCAGCTTCCGCCTAATATTTCAAGAGACAGCTTGCCCGCCGAGACGCAGAACCAACCTTCCATATTCGATGCTTTGAAGCAACAGCTGGGATTGAAGCTTGAGCCCGCAAAAGGGCCGATTGAGTATTATGTCATCGACAATGTGGACAAACCCTCGGCGAACTAGCGAATGCGACCAGCGTTGTATTTGCATGGCGTCTCTGCCTACGGTCGGGATGCCGGCTGCTGTTCAGAAAATGTGGCCGCGATGAGTTCCTCGATGACGCGAAAACTTATTGGTTTGGAAACCAGGCCGTCCATGCCTGCGGCCATGCAGCGTTCGCGATCTTCGATCATCGCCGAAGCGGTCATGGCAACGATCGGCAGGTGACGGCCAAGGCCAGCTTCTTCCCGGCGAATTTCAAGGGTGGCCTCGATGCCCGTCATTTCGGGCATCTGCACATCCATCAAAATCAGATCGAACTCGTTTTCTCTCCACTGCGCAACCGCTTCCCGGCCATTGGTTGCCAGCGTCATGCGATGTCCCATTTTGCCTAACATGGTCAGAGCCACCTTCTGATTCACGAGATTGTCTTCGGCCAACAGAATCCGCAGTGCGCGCGGAGAGATTGAAATCGTGTCGGCAGGCAAAGCGATCCGTCCGGCTGGGGCGACCAGTCCGAGGGCAAGACGGATCGATGCCAACATTTCGGAAGGCACGGCCGGTTTGATGAGATATCTGTCAACATCCATTTGCCGGCAACGCTCCGCACTCCTGATCCGATCGCTCGAGGTCAGCAACATGACCACCCGAGGATGCAGCCGCGGGTCTCGCCGCATCTGCTCGAGAAATTCGAATCCATCGATCCCAGGCATCTGTTCATCCAGCAGAATCAAACGATACGGATTCCCTTGCGAGGCCGCTCCCGCCAGTTGCTCAAGACCGGCGTCGCCGGAATCGCAGGCGTGCGCCTTCATCGTCCACTGACGGGCAAGATCATAGAGGATGCTGCGGCTGGTAGCGTTGTCATCGATGATCAGCACGTGGACTCCGTGCAAATCATCGGGCACTGGTACAACGTGGGAAACCACGGGTTGAGCGACGGGGGGAACGAGTGGAGGGACCACGAGCGTTAGCTCGGAGCTCGTACGGGCGGCAAGCGGGAAATTCGCCGCGAAGCTGACCGTTGTGCCCACGCCAGGCTCGCTGTGCAAGCGAATGGAGCCGCCCATCAGGCTGACCAGGCTTTTTGAAACCGCCAGGCCCAAGCCGGTGCCGCCATAGAGTCGCGCCCCGGAAGTGTGCGCTTGTTGAAAAGCCTGGAAAACCGCATCCTGCTGGTCTGCTGGGATGCCGATACCGGTGTCGCGGACGGAGAACTCGAGACAAGCAGAGCCGCCGGTCATCGACTGTGTCATGGCCTCTGTCATGGCCTGTAAAGAAACCTCGACACAAACTTCCCCGCGTTCGGTAAATTTGATCGCATTTCCCAGCAAGTTGATTAAGACCTGGGACAGACGTACCTTGTCGCCGATTAGATTCGCCGGCACATCGGGCGCGATGCGCAGGGTAAGTTCCAGACCCTTTTGCTGCGCCTGGAAAGTCGGGCTTTTCAACACATCACTGAGCACATCGGATAACTGGAAGGGGGCCAGGCTCAGAACCGTTTTGCCGGCTTCCATCTTCGAGTAATCGAGGATCTCGTTGATGATGATCAGGAGGTGCTCCGCCGAGGATTTCACGGTGAGCAGGTACCCGCGTTGCTCCTCGCTCAGGCTGGTGCTGAGCGCGAGCTCAGTCATCCCGAGAACGCCATTCATGGGCGTGCGTATTTCATGGCTCATATTAGCCAGGAAATGACTCTTCGCGATGCTAGCCTGCTCGCTGGCAACCATCGCCGTGGTCAGGCTATTTTGCGATCGGGCATACCGAACCTGGAGGAAGGCGGTACGCACGCCATAGATGGCGACGCCGGCGGAGATGCAGCCAAATGCCAGCGCTGGATGGTTCGGCGCGATCTCCACTCCCATCAGGGCGATGGCCAGCGTGAACAGCACAGGGCTTAGGTTGTCGATCAGCAATTCCATCGACCCTATAGGCTGTCCCCCGCTCTTGGGCTCCCGATTGGCTTCAGGGATCGGAGGTTGCAGGGCGAAGGAAGCGCAGAGGACCACTTCGGGGAGCCCCCATCCTATGTCTTGCAGCCCATCGCGCCAACCGCGCCCCATCTCGAGGTATCCGAGGATTTGGGCGGCTACCGCGTTCACCCACAAATACGGAGAAAGAACGCGATAGAAGCGTCTTCTTGCCGGCGTTGGATGGGAGAGTAAACGCAAGCTTACGGCCGCCACCAGGACCCAGTTTTCCGCGTTGGTCATGTACATGAGCGTGACCCCGGACACAGGCCGCGGGTGGTCGTACGCAGGCAGCACGGAGAACAGCAGAGGGTAAGCGAGAATCGCTGCGACCGAGGCTTGCGCCCCATCCAACCAGGCGAACGCCCTGAGCTCGGAGTCCTTTTCCCTGGAACAGATGGCCAGCAGGATGGGAATCCCGTAAGCGAAATAGAAAAAGTCGAAGTTGAAAGCCCGGGTATGCGTGTGCAGGTTCGCGGAGAAGGCGGAGTAGGTGAACTGGAGCTGAGCCACAGTCGCCAGAAGAAACCCGGTTCCGAGCAGGAGCCACAGCGACCTGGTCTCCCGGCCTTCTTGATGAGCTCCAGCCACGCACAGGGCGGTCGCCAGCCCGAGCATACTGGAGACGAACAGATTGGAAAGCACGGTCGCTTCCGGATGGGAAACGAGAAGGGCCACATGAGCGGCCACCAGGATCGTGTCCGTCACCAGAAATGCGCGAGACACGCCTGGCTGCAACCTCACCCGTGCCCACTCCGTAACGCTGAGTTCCGTTCCCCCGTAGCTCCCAGGGCGGCGCCCAAGACCGTTGCCAATCGATACATAGCTTCAGCAGTGTTTATCGGCGGATGATCGCCTCGGCATGAAGCACAGATCCAACAATAGACAGAAGGGCAAGACACAAAATCGCACAACCCTGAGCCTCTGCCGTTTGCCAATAGGGTGACATAGTCCCGGCGCCGCGCTCTGCGCGTTCCTTGCGTCGGGTGGGGTGTCTCAGAGAAAGCGTTACGGATTGAACAGATGGAGAGGATCGGAGTTGGGGGAAGCAAACAGCAGGTCCCTCCACTACGCTCCGATACTTCAATCAGCTGCAATGAGCCGCAATCATGGCGCAATCATGGCGCAATCATGGCGCAATTATGGCGCAATTATGGCGCAATCATGGAATTACGGGGACGAGCAGCGCGGAAGGGTGAGCTGCGTCATGCAGAACGGTATTTGTCGCCGTGACGAATCCTTTTGCCTTCCCGGAAGGCTGTCCCAGGTTCAGATTGCGATCGAAGCGGGGAAAATTGCTGCTGCTGATCTCCAGACGCATGCGATGGCCGGCCAGGAACACATTGCTCGTGGCCCATAGATCGATAGCGAACTTGTAAGTCTGTCCCGGCGACAGCATCGCCGGTCTCTGCCGCGAATCGCGGTATCGCGCGCGTACGATTCCTTCCGCCAGGTTGAGCGCATTCCCCTGGGCGTCCACATCCACCAGCTTGGCGGTAAAATCGGTGTCCTGCGCCGAGGAAGCCGCGTACAGCTCCACACGCACCGGTCCCGTTACCTCAGTATCCTTCTCAAATGGCGGTGTAGTGTAGACCAGGACGTCCCGGCGTTTCTCGACCGCGCCCTGATCGCGGGGTCCGGGCGGCCGATGACCGTCGCAACAGAGCGGCCCGCCCTCGGTCGGAACCGGATCCTGCGGATCATAGGTGAATCGGTCTCCTGGTTCCACGCCGGGCAGATCCAGGCCCAACGCTCCATCCCCAGCGGAGGAATTTGCCTTACCCGCGGAATGCAGGTAGTACTTGGTCGTCTTCGCCCGGCGCAACGGCCATTCTGGTTCCGCGCGCCATTGGTTCCGGCCCATGACAAAAATCGTCACCGGCTGCCCGGCGGCGAAGCGATTCTTCCGCCCCTCAAAAAGATAGTCGTACCACTCGAGCGTCAGGTTGCTCTCGTCAAACTCGTCCGCCGCCGGGCCAAAGTCGACGCTCCCGATTTTGCGCCCTGAGCCCGCGTGCCCGCCAATCGTGATCAGTAACTGCTGGTTTTTCCGCGCGGCTTCGCTGCCGCCGTGCTGTTGAACACCGTCATAGTTGCGCAGCGATCCGCCGAGAAAGATGTCGTACCAGGCGGCAACCGTCAGGCTGGGAACATCGATATCGGCATAGCGGCTTTCGATGGACCAGCCTTGCCAATACGCATCGTCGGATGGATGGGCCAACCAGTCCAGATAGTACGGGGCAAACTTCGCCGTGAGATTGTCCGCCTCGAGTGCCTGGTCGAGATGGAAGACATGATACCGGGTTAGCGGCAGTACTCGTACGTCTTGCGTGGTGTCGGTGATGCTCTTCAGGAATCGTTCCGCGGTGTTCTGCGCCAGGATCGATGTCCAGGTCTGGTCGAACCACTGCTGGAAAGCGCCTCCCAGGTACACCCAGCCGTTGTAATAATCGCTGGGGGTGAACATGGGACAGATGCCCGCCAGGTGGGGCGGGTGCGCGGTGGCAGCCAACATTTGCGTCGCGCCCACATACGAAGAACCAAACATTCCCACTTTACCGTTGGCATATGGCAGCCGAGCCGCCCATTCGACCGTGTCGTATCCATCTTCGGCCTCGTGGCGAAAGGGATACCACTCTCCGCCGGAGGTATAGCGGCCACGCACGTCCTGCACGATGACCACGTAATTTTCAGCGGCCCCGCGCTCCCCGATATCGATTTCCCGGTCGACTGCCTTGTCGTAGGGGGTACGCTCCAGCAAGACAGGAAACTTGCCCTGCGCCGCGGGCCGATAGACATCGGCATAGAGAACGACTCCGTCGCGCATGGAAACCGGCACGCCGCGCTCCACCACGACGTTGGCGAAGCGCGTCGCGGCCGGCGCACTCCATGCCGCAAGCCCGCATAGCAGCGGCGGGATGAGCAACCAGGCCGCGGGGGCAAGCCTGAACTTGCTCCCCACGCGTGTTGCGGACACCTTTTCCCAGCTAGAGAAGCAAACCATGCGGCCTGTACTGAAAGCAAAAAGTCACAAGCTCTCAGGATGACAATTCTGTTGCTTTACCGACGTCTTCCCTGCGACAAGTTCTAGAAACGAATGACCCCACCGAGCTGAATATTCCGGTTGCCCGGCGCCGGAACAATCGCGCCGTTGGCGGCATACGTCGACGTCGAGCCCCCGCTGTAGTAGGTGTTCAAGAATCCCGAGACCGGCGATTTGAGAACATCGTCGAGCAGCGGGTCAGGGTTCGTAAAGAATTGATGGTTGAGCGCATTCCACGCCGTCAGCTGCAGCTGCAAAGTGATCCGCTCATTCACCCGAACGTCCTTGAATACGCTGGCATCGAGCGCGCTCCAGTTCTGCCCGCGCAGTGTGTTGCGGCCCACACCGGGATAGGGGTTATTGAGTGCTTCCGCCTCGTACTGGTTGTTGTAAATCCAATGCGCGTCGCTGCGCGCGATCGTCTTGCCCGGCGTCGCATAATCCATGTAACCCTGGCCGGTGTTGATGCCCACGGAACCAATCGGCGCGCGGGGATTCGACAATACCGGACGGCACACATCATTGCCGGAGTTGAAGTAGCCGTTAAACGCCGAATCGCAGTTGCTGAGATAGGTTTTCGGATCGTTGGGATTGATGTTGGGCGACTGCGAGAAAGCGCTTTGGTAAGGAGTAAACGGCTGTCCGGTATTGAATGTGTAGAAGGCGTTGACGCGGAACCCGCCCAGTGCCCGCCCCACGATGCCCTTTTCCGCGCGGAAAAAAGGAACCGTGTAGGTGATCTTCGACCCGATGTCATTGGTATACGACATCCCGTTGACGCCCCGCTCCCCCTCTGACAGATCCAACGGGTTTTGCGCGTAGGCGATGGTCGTGCCTGCGCCGAACGTGCTGTCGATCTCGCTGGCATTGTCAATGGCCCGGCTGTACGTGTAGGAAAACGAACCGCTGAAGTTATACAGCAACCGCGTGGTGAAGGAGGTCTGCAGCCCGTTGTACTGGGAGAAGCCGGTATTGGCCACCGAGCTGCGCAGGTAATTGGTGCAGATGGCTCGCTGATATCCGGGCTGGGTGGGATCAGTACAGGGAGAAGCGCTGCCCAGGAACGGATTGGAATTGATGCGCTGAAATTCGTGACTCACATGGTTGCCGACATAACGAATTTCGAACGCGCTCTCCCGGCCCAACTGGTGCTGGATGCCCAGGCTCCAGGTCTCCGCGAAGGCGGTGCGGAAGTTGGTCGGGACATCCTGCTCCGGGCTCAGCCGCGGGTCGCCGCCGGAAGGAATGAGCACGTTGTCGAGCGCATGCACATTGGCATAGGTGAATCCTCCACTGGGGAGGCATTGCACAGTAATTCCATCGCAACTGAAAGTCCCCGAATTCACCACCGGGGTACCCGAAGCCGCGGTCAAAAAGATCTCATTGAAAAAGGGATCGGCATTGATGGAAAAACCACCGCGGATGACCATCCCCTTGTCGAACACCGGATTGTAGGCGAAACCAAAACGAGGTTCGATGTTCTTCCAGAAGTTATCCACTTTGGGGAAAGTCGTTGCCGAGAGGGGGAGCGTCGTATCCCAGAAAGGATTGCTGCTCGTCTGCTGGGACACGGTCTCGCGATGCAATGCGTTGACGGCCTGGCCGAAGTATTCATAACGCAGGCCCAGGTTCAAGGTAAGGCGCGGGGTCACCTTGAGGTCGTCCTGAAAATAAGCGAACACGTTGGGAGCGGTGAAGTGGGTCGTCGCGTCTCCTGCCGTCAGCGCGGTCAACGATACGCCCTCGAGCAAAGCGGTGATCCCGTTGTATGTGCTTTCCGTGCTCGACGTGTTGCGCAGGGGAAAAGTGGAACTGCCAGGGGTAAAGTTGAAAACACCGGCGCCGTTGGGAAGATTGATGTTTGGATTGTTCTGGTAATCGAATTCCCCGCCGAAACTCAGGTTGTTGCGGCCAATGGCTCCGGTCGCATTATTCTGCACCTGAGTTACCTTGGCGATGCGGCCTGTAGGCTGCCCAACGGGATAGCCCAACTGCAGGAATGAGCTGCCGAAGCTCACATTCGAAGGACAGCTGCTCAGATTACCGATGGTACAAGTCGAAACACCGCCGGCGTCAAAGGCCAGGCGCGCCTGCTGGAAGGAATAGCGCAATTGGTCCACCCATTTGGGATTGAAGCTGTGGGTCCAATCGCCCCCAATAGAATGCGTAGTGCTCTGCACGTTCACCCAGTTGCCGTTGACCTGACTGCCGAAGTAAGCGATGAGCGGGGTGTCCTGATAAATGTAGCGCAGGTAGAAATGGTCGTTCGCCGTCGGCTGGTAATCCAGCCTCCCCATCTGTTCCTGGTCGAGGTCAATGTTGGCCACGTTGCGCGCCACCTGCGCCATTTCAATCCCCGCGGTGGTGTTGCCGTCGGTAACGTTGACGATCGAAGTGGGGCCGAACGAGGCAGGACTGCCGTACTTGAACGCAAAGGGCCCCTGTTGGACAAGCTCGGCGGTCCCCGGGTTACTGGGAAACGCACCTTGCAATTGCGCCAGCCCGGCGGCATCCGGGAAAAGCGCACCCTCGCTGGTGTAGCGTGTTGCCCCCTGGAAGGTACGCACCCACCACGTGCTGCCAAAGAAGAAAAGCTTGTTCTTGATGATCGGGCCGCCCAGCGTACCGCCGTAGGCATTTTCCGTAAATGCCGGAACGGCCGGCTGTGTACAACCAGTGGAAGGGCTTTGCCCAGGTACGCAATAGCCGAACTGCGTCCCCTTTTGTCCCTGCGTCAGCGACGACAACCAGGTGCCTGTGTAGAACTCGAATCCCGAACCGTGAAACTGATTGGTTCCGCTCTTGGTGATGTAGTTCACGACGCTGCCCGCGTTGCGGCCATACTGCGCACTGAAATTATTGGAAATCACCTGGATTTCCTGGAGCGCGTCCGGGTTGGAGAAATAGATCTGTGGACCGGTGATAAGAAGATCGTTGTTCGCCTGACCGTCCAACTCGGCATTATTGGATCGCGAGCGCAGACCGTTCGAAGAATAGTCGATGCCGTTCGACTGTGCGAAGCCATTGCTGTGCGTGGAGACAATCCCCGGCACCAGCAAGGTCGTCGTATCAAATCCGCCGTAAACGGGGAGTTCCTGCAATTCCTTGGTCGCGATGGTGGCCGACCCTTCGGCTGTCGTGGTGTCGAGCAGAGCGGCCGAGTTTGCCGCCACCTGCACGGTTTCGACCGCGGAGGCCGGAGCCAGGCTCTGATTCCCAATCGACGTGGTCCCGCCGGCATTGACCTGAACACCCTGAACCGTGTCTCTACTAAACCCTTGCATGTTGATCGTCACCGTATAGGTGCCGATAGGGATATCGCGAATCACAAACGTGCCATCGCCGCCCGAAACGCCTCTAACGAGCCCCCGGGTCGCATTATTCTCGGCGCTGACCGGGGCATTGGGAATAGCCGCCCCGGACGAGTCAGAGATAAAGCCGGTGAGCGATCCGGTAATAATGCCCTGAGCATGGGAGGCAGCAGGCCGAAGCACCAACAGGCAGATAAGGCCAGCCAGCGGCAGGACAATGGATTTTCTCTGGAACTTGGGCATCACTTACCTCCGAAGTAGAGAAGATGAGGCGGCTTGCTGCCTCGAAGGCGAACAGTAGAGATCGAAAAGAGGACGAATGCGGCCAGGCAATCGCATCAAGCGGCATGCCAATCAGCTTGAGCCGCTGCTGCTAAGTAGTCCGAGAGGGGCCCGGGAAAAACTTACTAAGCCTTGTTACAAATGCGAGTGTGAGACAAATGGTATGAAATGTCAAACGATTTAAATAGATGGAGATACGCCACCGCTACTGGGTGCTGATCGCGTCCTGCAGCCCGCAATTGCCGGCCGGGATACGGATCTCGGACTTGGCTTTTTGTCGTCCCGGGCGCAAGCTGAGACCCGCAGTTCTCGCCACCCGCTTCTCGCCATCAGCAACAAATTCCCGCGCCCTGCCCCGCGTCTGGACCCGCAATCGCCGTCAGACCAGCTGCGCCTCGCGGGCCGGCCGCTGCAGCTTCATGGCTTCGCCGGTCACATCGGTATATTTAAGGCCCGCGCCGGTGTTGAAGAGAACGACACGATCGCTGGCCTTCAGAAAGCCGGACGCCAGCAGCGAATCATAGGCTGCCGTAGCCGCCGCTCCTTCCGGGGAAAGGAAGAGGCCCTCATTCCGCGCCCAATCCAGGATGGACGCGAGAATCTGGTCATCGTTCTGCGCAAGAGCAAGCCCGCCAGATTCCCGCAGGATCTGGAGCATGATGGCGTCTCCGTATGGCTTAGGCACGCGCAGACCGGCGGCAAACGTCGCCGCGTTTTCCCACATCCGGGTTACCTTGGCTCCTTCTTCGAAAGCGCGCACCACCGGCGCACATCCGGCTGCTTGCACAGCAATCATTCGCGGGCGCCTGCCCTTCTTCACCCAACCCAGTTGCTCCAGCTCTTGAAACGCTTTCCACATCCCGATCAAACCGACACCGCCGCCGGTGGGATAGAACACCGCATCGGGATATTCCCATCCGAGCTGTTCCACCAGCTCGTAGCCCATGGTCTTTTTGCCCTCGACGCGAAATGGCTCCTTGAGCGACGAGATGTCGAACCAGCCTTCCTTCTGCTTGCGTTCGGCGACCAAACGCGCACAATCGGAAATCAACCCGTCAACCAGCGTAACCTCGGCGCCATATGCCAACGCTTCCACATAATTGGCGAAGGGGACGTCGCGAGGCATGAAGATGTGCGCTTCAATCCCGGCCGCGGCCGCATAGGCGGCCAGCGCTCCAGCGGCATTACCCGCCGAGGGCACCGCCAGCTTACGCAAACCATACTGCTTCGCCATGGTCACGGCCAGAGCAAGACCGCGAGCCTTGAAGGTTCCGGTTGGATTCGCCCCTTCTTCCTTGATAAAAGCGTTCGCATACCGCTTGCTGGGAAGCATGGGCGTCCACCCCTCCCCCAGAGAGACCGGCGCCACATCGGGAAGAACCGAGCGGTAACGCCACATACCGGTCCATGGCGCGCGCGCAGCATCGCGAGCAATCACTTCCTGGGGAGAAGCGCCCTGGAGAGCGCTGAGGTCATAACGAACATACAGAGAACCGGGAGGTGGCTCGGGGCAGCGGCTGCACACCGTTTGGGGTGTCTCCGCACTCAAGCGCGCATGGCATCGCGAGCATTCAAGAAAAGCTATCTGCGGCACTCAGACTCCGGCGACGGCAAGGATCTTGATATCTCATATACCATACAAGTTTTTCGCGCCACTGTGCAAAAATGAGCAGCATGGCAAGGGCTATGAGAAAGCTGAGTGCACCGCGGAATCTCACCACGCTCGCATATGACAGTATCAAGCGGCACATCCTGGAAGGAAGGCTCGACGAGGAAACGCGCCTCACGGAGGAATTTCTTTCTAACCGCCTGGGCATCAGCAAGTCTCCCGTGCGTGAAGCCCTCAACAGCCTGCAAACAGAAGGCCTTATCCACATCGAGCCGCGACGCGGCGCGCGGCTGCGCCAGTTCTCCGTGCAGGAAGTCAAAAACCTTTACGACCTTCGGGAAAACCTGGAAGTGTTCGCCGTTTCCCGCGCCCATGTGAACCCGTCCCTGATATCCGAGCTGGGGAAAAGCGTCGAGCGCACCCGCAGGTTCGTCAGCGCCAACGACAAAAATAAACACATCGAAGAAGACACTCGATTCCACAATTCCATTGCGGCTGCGACGGGCAACGACGAACTGTGCCGCGTGCTCAAGAATATTCAGGATCAGATCTGGCTCTGCCGATGTAAGACCTACAATCTCTCTTCCTCGTCAGCCTCCGATGCCCACCTGGCTATCCTGAAAGCCTTCGAAGACGACGATCGCAAAGGGGCGCAAGCGGCTATGCGCAGCCACATCCAGCATGTGCGGGACCGCCTGGTCGACTTCCTGGAAAGTTCACGCCCCGAGGCGGCTGTCAACCACCAGTAGACGGATCGCTCCCGCTTATTTCTTGTCCCATCCTGCTGTACGCCGCGTTAAGTTATGGCAAACTCTGACGTTTAAGCGCGGGGAATGTGCGTCACTGCCCGAACCAGCTCCGGACAAATTCTGTTGACTCGACTGTGATATGTGATATCTTGACCTTCAAATGATCGGCCGTCTCCCCATCCCGCATTGCCAAGGCCCTGCCGGTCATAAGCCTGCCTTGTTTCCTCGATGTAGCGTTCGCGCCTTCTAAACGCTCGCCGCCGGCTGCGAGTTGATGCTGTCTGTTTGGACCTTGTCGTCCATCTTCAACTGTTGCCTATGGCGTGATCGCCGGGGTCTCTCGAGACTTCGAAAAAACCCGTTCACGCTGAGTCGATTTTCGTAGGGCTATCAGTTCATGGGTGCATTGAGCGGTTCCATGGGTGTATTGAGTCGCATCGCCACCATCTTCTGTTGTCGAACGTCTTGTAGCTGCGCGCCGCGGTGGGAGCTTCCGCATATCCGGTAACTGAAACCATTCAGTCCCTGGAGGGCGCCCACCGCCGCTGCTATCCCAAGCAGGTGGGCATTTCGCTTTATGGGCCCCGTCAACCGATACGAAGTAGGAGCCGAGACTATGCGCTGGACCCGGTTTTCCCTGTCCGCTTTCTTCGCCGCCGTTCTTGTGGCGTGCATTCCTGCTTTGCAGGCACAGTCCACAACTTCGGGATATGTCACCGGGAGTGTTACCGACGCCAGCAAGGCGGCTATCCGCGGCGCGGCCGTCAAGCTGCAAAATACAGGCACCTCCCTGAACCTCGCCACCACCTCGGGCGACGACGGAACCTACCATTTTGACTTTGTTCCCCCCGGCAGCTATAAGCTCCATGTTGAAGCCGCGGGCTTCACCGCCTGGGAAGAAGCTCTTAACGTCAACGTGGGGCAGTCGGCCAATGTCAATGCGGAGCTGGCAGTCGCTTCCGCCGCCACCACGGTCCAGGTTGCGGCGGAAGGCGTTGCGCTCGAAACAGAGGATGGCAACGTCTCCAGCAGTTTCAACGAAAAACAGATTCAATATGTGCCAAATCCCGGCCAGGATCTGACATATGTGGCCCAGGTGGCTCCGGGTGTGGTGATGAACACACAGGCCGGGGGCGGTAACTTCTCCAGCTTCGGCCTGCCCGGCTATTCGAATATGTTCACCATCAACGGCATGGATTACCTGAACAGCTTCGCCGACAACAACAAGTCCGGAGCAACGAATGACAGCATTGGCGCCAACGAAATGCAGAGCGTCACTGTAGTCAACAACGGGTACTCCGGCAATTACGGAAGATTAGTCGGCTCGAACGTCAACTATGTGACCAAGTCGGGGTCCAATGAAGTGCATGGTAACGCCATCTACGAGTGGAATGGCTCGTCGCTGAACGCCAATAACTTCTTCAATAACCGCAACGACACGCCGCGTCCCTTCGATAACGTTAACCAATGGGCGGCATCGATTGGCGGTCCGATTTGGAAGAATCGCACATTCTTCTTTGTGAACAACGAAGGGTTGAGGATCGTGTTGCCCACGTCAGCTTCGGCAAACATTCCCAGTCCCCAGTTCCAGGCAGCCACGCTGGCCAACCTGCAGGCTGTCAGTCCGGGGGCGATTCCCTTCTACCAGAAGATGTTCGCTTTATATAACGGCGCTCCCGGCGCCTCCCGCGCGACCGATTCGCTCACCGATGGCGGCTGCGGCAGTGCTGCGTTCGAGCAGACGATCGGCGGTCCATGCGCCCTGCAGTTCCAGGCGACCCCCGGCAACTTCACCGGAGAATGGCTGGTCTCCTGGCGCATCGACCAGATCCTCAGTTCCAAAGACCAGATCTATCTGCATATCTTCACCGATCACGGAATACAGGCGACCAACACCGACGTAATCAACCAGGTTTTCAACCAGGCCAGCCCCCAGCCTGAGTGGCAGGGTCAACTCAACGAGACACACATCTTTCAAAACCGGGCCGTGAACCAGTTCATCGGCGCGTTTCAGTGGTCCGGCATTTTGTTTGGGCCGTCCAATTACCCCGCCGCTCTGGATGCCTTTCCGGCAAAACTCACCTTTTCCGATGGAAGCCTGCACTACCTCGGGCAAAACCAGGCAGAGCCGGTAGGCCGCCACATCACCCAATATCAATTCGTCGATGACTTCTCGATCACCTGGGGCAAACACACCTTCAAAGCCGGGGTCGATTTTCTGCGCGACGATCTGAACGTGTTCCAGTACGGCAACCAGACGGCGGGCACCATCACCACATCGTTGCTGGACTTCTACAATGGCGGTGGAGCATCCACCTCTTATCTCAAGTCTTTCCCCACGGCGTCGCATCGGGGATTCGCCGCCTATGACCTAGGCTTTTATGGCGAAGACGATTGGGCCATCCGGCCCGGTCTCAAGCTGACCCTGGCGCTGCGCTTCGATCGCCAGTCCAACAGCAATTGCCCCAGCAACTGCTTTGCCCGCCTGGCGGCTCCGTTCGAGGACACGAATCACGACCCCTCGATCCCCTACAACCAGGCAATCCAGACCGGCGTATCCCAGGCCTTCTATAGCGCCACGCCTATCGCCGTGGAACCGCGCCTGGGTTTCGCCTGGTCGCCCTTCGGCAGCAAAGATACAGTCGTGCGCGGCGGCATTGGCAACTTTCGCGATTTCATTCCACAGCAGTCCCTGCAGGGCTTCGCCCTCAACTCTCCCAACGTGAACTCCTTCAACGTGACAGGGAATCTCTCTCCCGACGTCGGCGACAACATCTTCTCCAACTCCAGCAACTCCAACACTACGTTTCTGCGCGGCTTCTCCCAGGGGGCTACGCTGGGCGATCTTTTGGCAACGGATCCCGGCTTCTCTCCGCCCGCGCTGTATGGCGCCCAGAAGCAGACCAGAAATCCCACCTACCTGGAATGGAATTTCGAATTGCAGCATGCCTTTGGCCAGGCCACGACCATGAGCCTGAACTACGTCGGCAATCACGGCGTTCACGAGATCTTTATTAACCCCAGCCAGAACGCTTATGCGGCTGCCGGGTTTGCGGGTCTCCCCTCCGCCGTGCCTGACACCCGCTGTGGGCCGGTCACCGAACTGCAATCCGATGCCACCTCCCAGTATCACGGGCTCATCGCCTCCATTCGTCACAACTTCGCTCACACTTTTCAAGCGACCGCCTCCTACACCTGGAGTCACGCAATGGATGACGTGACCGACAACGGCTTCACCGCGTGGGGCTATGGAACAGCAGCCAGCCTGCAGTATCCGCAGATTCCTTCGGACCCGCATGCAAACTACGGCGACAACGACGCGGATGCCCGCCACACCTTCACCGCCAGCTATGTCTGGACGCCGGCCATCGATGCCTGGGCGGCGCCCGTGCCTAAGCTGCTGACCTCAGGGTGGTCGGTCGCAGGGACGTTTGTCACACGCACCGGCTTTCCATTTACGGTGATCGACGGCGCCACCACCGGCAACCTGACGGCGACGAACTATGGAGCGACGGTGTTTGCCGACTATGCCGGGGGCGCGCAGCCCAGTTGCAGCAACCCGAATCAACCCTGCCTGGTGTCCGGAGATTTCTCCTCTGCGGCGAACGGCTTCGGCCTGCAGCGCCGCAACCTCTTCCGCGGGCCTGGGTACTTCAACACCGACCTGAGCCTGCTGAAGACCACAAAGGTGCATCTTTTTCACGAGGGTCAATCCTTCGTTTTCGGGGCCAGCTTCTTCAATCTGCTGAACCATCCCAACTTCGATCAGCCGGTCAACAACATCTCCAACACCGGGCAGTTTGGCAGAATTATCGCTACCGTTTCGCCGCCCACCAGCGTGCTCGGCTCGGGACTCGGCGGCGATTCCTCGCCGCGCCAGATTCAGCTGATTGCCAAGTTCATTTTCTAACGGAAGGCGCCTGCATCGCGGGCCGGGGCGAACAGATGAACAATGGTTGCTTTCGATGGATAGTGTTGGCGCTTACGGCAGGGACCTTGGCCGCGCATGCAGCCGTAGAAAGTCCGGCATGGGATGCGGCCGCCAAAAGCTGGTGGTCGCATGTGCGATACCTGGCCAGCGACGGCCTCGAAGGACGCGAGACAGGCAGCCACGGTTACGTTCTTGCAGCCAACTATGTCGGAGAGCAGTTCAAGCAGGCGGGATTGCTGCCCGCGGGCACCGATGGCTTTTTCCAGAGCGTAAACTTCCGTGTGGCGCAGCCTGATGACGCTCACTCCAGCTGGGAGCTGGTGACGGATCATGAAACCATCCCGGTTGCCGTTGGAAAAGAAGCGGCGATCCACATCCGTGGAGTCGAGGGTGGCACGCTCGAAGCACAGGCCGTCTTCGTGGGGTATGGATTCGCGGTGCCGGAGCGCGGGTTCAACGAGCTGACCGGGCTTGACCTGCGAGGCAAAATTGCCATTGTCATGAGTGGAGGTCCGGATTTCATTCCTGGCCCCATCCGGTCGTTTTATCAGTCGTCTGGAGAACGGTGGCAGCAACTGCAGAAGGCCGGTGCTGTCGGCCTGGTGACCATTGCCAACGCCAAAACCGATATTCCGTGGGAGAGGGCCCAGGCTAGCCGGCCGAGGACCTCAGTCGTGCTCGCCGATCCGGAACTCGATGGCCTCCGCGGGCTGAAATTCAGCGGGACGATCAACCCTGCCTACGCAGATAAGTTCCTTGCCGGCAGCGGCCACTCTTTTGCGGGACTGCAGGCGCTGGCCGACCAGGGCAAAACCCTCCCCAAATTTCCTCTCGCCTTCCGCTTTCGCACCCGGACCGGGATCGTCCCATTACCCTCAATCCAGGCTGCCAATGTCATCGGGCTTCTCCCGGGCAGTGATGCACAGCACAAACACGAATACATCATCTTTTCCGCCCACCTCGATCATCTCGGCATTGGCCGTCCGGTAAAAGGAGATGCCATCTACAACGGCGCGATGGACAACGCGGCCGGAATCGCCTCGTTGATCGAGGCGGCAAAGGCGCTGGCAAAGCCGCCCCTGCGCAACAAGCGGTCGATTCTGTTCATCGCTTTTACCGGCGAGGAGGAGGGTATGCTCGGCTCACAATACTTTGCCGCCCACCCGACCGTAAACTTTAAAGAGATCGTAGCCGCCATCAACATGGATATGTATCTGCCTCTGTTTCCTCTCCGTTATCTGGAAGTCCAGGGCCTGGGCGAGTCGACGCTGGGCAACGACATCCGCGCAGTGGCCCAATTAAATGACGTGGAAGTGCAGTTTGACAAGCAGCCGGCACAGAACCGCCTGATCCGCAGCGACCAGGCCAGCTTTGTCCGCCAGGGCATTCCCGGCCTTGGCTTCAAATTCGGGTGGACGCCCGATTCGCCCGAGCAGAAGATCTTCAACGACTGGATTCACGAGCGCTATCACTCGCCTTCCGACGATTCCAAGCAGCCCATCGATACCATCGCGGCGGCGCAATTTACCCACATCCTTGATGAGCTGGTGTTGCGCGTAGCCAATGAACCGCAGCGGCCTCAGTGGTATCCGGAGAGCTTCTACTACCACCTGGCGGCCCATCCCCACTCCTTTGCCGCAAGCACCTACTAGGGGAGTGTCTCAGTTTGAAACGCAAGCCTCTCCTTTGTCATTCCGAGCGAAGCCGAGGAATCTGCAGTTTTCCCCAATCCCCCACAGAATTGTCATCCCGACCGGAGCGTACCCGGATTTCCCGTTACGCTGCGCCGGACACGTCCACGTATGCGCCTTTCCTTTAAAGAAAGGCGCATGAAGCTCGCCAACGCCGCTAACC
>JBARKD010000875.1:0-8150 GCA_049800615.1 Acidobacteriaceae bacterium
GACCTGCATCTTTTGCTATCACGGGCACCCGAATTTCAGCTTCCTCAAGCATATGCTGATCCCTATCTTCGGCGTGGCCGCAAACCTGATCTGTATGGGAGCCTACATCGTGCTGCCGTTCATGGGGTACGGCACGAAGATGGAGCCGTTTTTCGCCTTAGGAATTGCGGCGGTCTGGGCCATTTATGGCGGGATCTACTTCGCGCTAAACAGCAAGAAGCAAGGGAGGACGACGCTCGTTACTACGCGCGCCTGATTCAACTTAAACCGTTGCATATCCAAGGGCGGGCGAAAGCCCGCCCTGTTTTTTTCGAGTAGACATGAGGTCTAATGTATCGAGGCCATCAAGCGCCGGTCGCGGCAGGAGTTGGCGGTGTTGCCCAAGGCTACCATCCGGCCGAAATATCCATGGACGTTGAGTTCGCAGAGCTTTCTGACGTCGGTCGAGTTCGCCCGGGGAATGAGGACTATCTCGGGCATGTGATTCCGGGGTCACCGGATGACGTACGAGCGCGAGGCTGGTTCTTTGCGGTTGCCGACGGAGTAGGAGGGCATGATCTCGGCGAAGTCGCTTCGAAAACGGCCGTTGAGAGCGTAACCGCCGGCTTCCGGGAGTGCGCAGCCGGAGAACCTCACACCGGGCTATTGACCCGTCTGGTGCGAAACGCGAATACACACGTGCTGGACGCCGCACACTCGGCTGGCCGCATGGGCGGCAGCTCGATGGCGACTACCGTCGTGGCCTGCGCTTTGCGTTACGACCGCGTGACCGTGGCACACGTTGGCGATTCGCGTTGTTATTTGATTCGCCGCGGGCAGTCTAATCTGCTGACACGCGATCATACGATGGTGAACGATCAGGTTCGACTGAGATTGCTTTCGAAAGAGCAAGCGGCTGGGTCTGAAAATCGGCATTTGCTCAGCCGATCGCTGGGAAGTGAACTCACCGTAAGCGTGGACGTGAACGAGCACCAGGTGTTTGCCGGCGACGTCCTTGTGCTTTGCTCGGACGGGCTGTACGGCTCGGTGAGCGGGTCGGAGATAGCCGCGTTGACGAGCCACGGTGGCGACCTGGCTGCAGCGGCGTGGCGGCTCGGGGATATTGCCAATCAGCGCGACGGTAGTGATAATATCAGCCTGCAACTGATCCGCGTTCGGAGCGTCGAACGCGTGGGTATGTACCGCGGGCGTCCCTACAGGCTGCCGTAGTAACGGGCTTGCCTTGCGGTTTCCAGCAAACGCGCGTTGACGAGGCTCCCGTCCATCCCGGCGACCAAATCGATCACTACAGAATAGACAGCGTCGCTGCCCGCAGCGGCATGGCCTCAATTTTTCGCGGCACTGATCTGCGCACGGGCCAGCCCGTAGCCATCAAGGTCCCTCACCCGGAAATGGAAATGGATCCGGTTTTTTTTGACCGTTTCCATCGCGAGGAAAAAATCGGGCAAACCCTGGACCATCCCGGGGTGATGAAAGTCTTCTCGGACGGCGAACACGCCCAACTCTACATGGTGATGGAGTGGGTTGACGGCAAACTGCTGCGCAGCATTCTCCAAGAGCAGAAGAAGCTGCCTCCCGAGCGCGCAATCAAAATTGCTTTGGGCGTTCTCGATGCGCTGGGTTACATCCACAGTCATGGAATCGTTCATCGCGATTTGAAGCCCGAGAACATCATGGTGGACCCGGAGAACCACATCAAATTGATCGATTTCGGCATCGCCGGGCAGCAAGGCGCGCGGAGGCTCACCTTTGCAAAGCTCTCGCAGGTGATGGGCACGCCTGATTACATCTCTCCGGAACAGGTGAAGGGCAAGCGCGGCGATGCACGCAGCGACATCTACGCGATGGGCGTGATGCTCTACGAGATGCTTACGGGCGAGACGCCCTTCCAAGGTCCTAATCAGTTTGCGATCATGAACGACCGCCTGCTCAACAATCCCATTCCGCCGCGCGAGGTCGATCCATCGGTTTCACCGCAGTTGCAAGAAATCATTTATCGAGCGCTGGAACGCGATCCCAAGAACCGCTACCCGAACGCTCGCGAGATGATCCTGGATCTCGAGCATCCCGAAAAAGTGGGCGTCGCGGAACGGCCCGAACTGCGCGACTGGAAAAAAAGGCGGACACCTTGGGTCCGAAAGATTTTGTTTTACATCATGCTGGCGCTGATTCCTGTGATCATCTTCGGGCTGATGCTGCTGTTCGTAAAGCGCTGAATTAGACAACTAACGGCACTCCGCGTTAACAAGTCCTTCTCAAGTATCGAGTTAACTAGTCAGAGACAGTAGTAATGGTCCTTGAGGCGCACTGAGACCAATTCAGTTAAGTTTTCATGTGGCTTAGCAGTAGGAGGGCTACGTTGCGCATCCTCAGGCTGGTTCTCGCAAGTTTGGTGTGCTTTGCCGGGCTGGCAGGCTGTAGCGGTTCCTCCGGCGGAGGCGGCGGATCCAATCCGCCGACTAGCGCTGCGATCAGCGTTGTCTCAGTCTCGGGAACGACGGCGACCTCAGCTACCATCACATGGACAACCAATGTGAGCGCGAGCAGCCGGGTGGACTACGGCGCGACCAGTGCGTACGGGTCAAACGTTAGCGATTCGAGTTTGGTGACTAGCCACTCGCTAACGCTGACCTCGCTGACCTGCGGTACGACCTACCACTATCAGATCACGTCTGTGGTCGCGGCGGGCAACTCTGCGACTACCAGCGACGCCACATTTACCACAGGCGCGTGCCCGGCTATTACCGCAGTCTCGGTCTCGGGGACGACGGCGACCACGGCTACCATCACTTGGACAACTAATGTGAGCGCGAGCAGCCGGGTGGACTACGGCGCGTCCAGTGCGTACGGGTCAAACGTCAGCGATTCGACTTTGGTGACTAGCCACTCGCTAATGCTGACCTCGCTGACTTGCGGTACGACCTACCACTATCAGATCACTTCTGCCGTCGCGGTGGGCAACTCTGCGACTACCAGCGACGCCACATTTAGCACAGCTACCTGCCAGATCAGCATCACTGGAGTTTCGGCGACGCCGGCGGCGAACTCCGCCACGATCGCCTGGACCACCAATGTGCCTGGGACCAGCGTCGTGGGCTACGGCGCCACCATTCAGTATGGCTTCAGTGCGAATGATTCAACTTTGCTAACCAGTCACTCGCTCATGCTCGCTTCGCTCGCGTGCAACACCACCTACCACTATCAGATCACTTCGGCTGGATCGTCAAACTCTGCAACTACAGCGGACGCCACGTTTACAACCGGTGCTTGCGGCGGGCCTGTGTCGGACGATTTCCACGGCCCCACTCTAAATCCGATGTGGAGCTTCTACGCGCAATGCTGTGGCTTCGTGAAGATGAGCGGCACGGATGCGTTGCTTGTTGTCCCCAGCTTCACAAATCACAACATTTATGACCAAAACCAGGGTGTCGGACTGCTGCAGACCATCGCCGATGTCGATTTCCAAGTCGAGACCAAGTTTGATTCGATCGTTACTCAGGGTGATCAGGAAGAAGGGATACTTGTCCAGCAGGACGCGCAGGATTTCATTTGGTTCGGCGTTTATAACGACGGAACGACGGCGCGATTATATGCTGTCGTCACTCTTGGCGGCACGCCGACCCTGGTGTACGACAATGCCATTACGATTGCCGGTGGAAGTACGTCCTTCTGGATGCGCGTCAACCGGAGCGGCACAACGTGGACGCAGAGCTGGTCCACAGACGGTAGCACTTACAACGCAGCTACATTGACCCTGGCCCTGACCGTCAGTGGCATCGGGCCGGCGGCCGGAAATACGTTTGACGCGAGCAACGACCCTACGCCCAGCTTCACTGCTGCAGTAGACTATTTTTTCAATACGGCAAGCCCGATAAGTCCCACCGATTCGGGCATGCCTCAGCCTCCCAACCAACCTGCGTTCAATGTTTGGTATGGCGATAACCAGACTTTCGGGCAGAATGGCATCGCGCAGAAATGGGTAAATATACTGGGGAATGTGTCAGCTCCGAGCGGTATTGCGTCCGCCAGCTATACGCTGAATGGGGGCGCACCGCAGTTCCTCCGTGTCGGCCCCAACGATCTCCGATTAGTTGACACGGGAGATTTCAACGTCGAAATAGATCACGCCAGCCTCAACCCGGGTGCAAACACCGTGGTGATTACGGCGACGGACAATCTGAGTAACACAGCAACGCACACGGTAACGGTGAATTGGCAGAATACTGGGCAGGTTTGGCCGCTCCCCTATTCGATTGACTGGTCTACCGTCACGAATATCTCGGATGTTGCGCAAGTGGTGGATGGCCAGTGGGCCATTCAGCCCGATGGCAGTGTTCGAACGATGCAGGTCGGCTATGATCGGCTGATAGCTCTGGGTGATGTGACGTGGACCGACTATCAGGTCACCTCGCAAATAACCTTTAACAGTCTCGACTGCTTCCAATATGGCATAGGCATCGTTGTCGGATGGCAAGGTCACGTCGCTGATCCCACCGAACCGCTGCAGCCCGACCAGCCTGGTACCGGCCACCCCTTCTTCGGCTTGGGCTGGTATGCAACTACTCACACAGAGCTCGCTCCAGATGCTCAACTAAATATTTACGCCAACAGTCCTTCGTTCCCCGAAACTGTGTTAATCCAGGATAACAGCGGATGGACTCCTGTGCTGGGCGTGAAATACGACCTCAAGTTTGCGGTGCAGCGGAATTCCAACAATACTTCCAGTCATTTATCGCTCAAGATCTGGCCGGACGGAACTACCGAACCCGCGAGTTGGACTCTCGAAGCCGACGGCGATGCAAGCACGGGATCAGTTCTCCTTGCCGTACACCGTGCTGACGTCAGCTTTGGAAACGTCACAGTCGTGGCCCTTCCATAAGCCACGACTGCACCATGTGCGCGTCCCTCTTGAACAGAACATGGTTCTGCAAATCTATCTCTGCGGAGCGCCTTGGCTCGATACTGGCGGGGGAGCGTTGCCCGGGATGTGGCCTGGAGGTGTCCACTCAGTGCCCATATTGTCGTCGGTGATGACGCGCGAACCTGCGGTCCGCCGCCGGATGCTATCGCCGTTTTCCATCGTCGGCCGTGGATCCTGCCCTTCAACCGTAGGATGTTCAGCTGTCTTCACAAAAGAAACCAGCTCTTCCATGCGTTCTTGGTCTCGCGGCAATCCAAGGTCAAAGACGGGTTTGCCGTCGATGCGATACGAGGCCAGAGTCTGCCGCCACCGCTCTGCGTCAAGATTCAGAGGGCTGTCGCTCACCGCCTCGAAATTGGCAACACGCACAACGTATGGGAAAACCGCCGCGCCTGTGCGCAGCGCTCTCTCCGAATCGGTCGTATTGTAGTAGTACACTCCGCCAGGCTTGAGATGGCGCCGAATCAGTTCCAGGAATTCGACCGAAAGCAGATTGGTTGTGTGCTCCCGCCAATTGAAGCTGGTGTTGTTTAATATGACGTCAAACTTCCGGTGAGGGTTGCGCACCAGCCACCGCCGGCCGTCGTCGATTACGATTTCTACTTTTGGATTGTGAAGTAACTCCGCTACGTTAGAGTACTTCGGGATCAACTCCAAATAGCCCGGGTTGATTTCAACAATCGTCAGCTTCTCCACGCTTGGATGATTGGCCAGAACTTGGGCCCAAGATCCGGATGACAGTCCAATCTCCAATATCTCGCGTGGTGCCGGGTGAAACGCGCTGATGGCGAACGCCCGAAACACGTAATTCCTGTCGTCAACTAGGTCCGTATTGAACGCGCCATCATAAATACCGCCGCCGTATATGGTGCCTGCCGAGTCTACGGTAATGACGCCGCTTTTATTTTCCACGATGTGAGCGAATCGGGCGCCCGGCTGATAGCGGTCCTTGTACTGAAGCCGCGCGTAAACCGTGTCGAACAAGGGACCAGATGCGAGAACGATCAGTACCGCGGCCGCGGCCGTTACTCCAATACCTAGATTTCGTTGGGCAGGTGAAGGTTTCCCTGATATCCAAAGCGCAAATCCCAGGAGAACACCGAACAGAGCCAATAGCACCGAGATCTGCCGGATTCCAAACACATCCATCAACACGAAACCCACCAGAAGGCTGCCCAAAACCGATCCAACGATGTTACTGACGTACAGATAACTCAATCGGGCCCCGGCGCGCTGATCCGGCTTCACGCAGATATGAGACACGAGCGGAAACGTCGCGCCCATCAACCCTGCTGTTACGGCCACGAGCGGTAGAGTCAGTTGATATTTCACATATAGGACCAGATGGGCCACGATGGGAACCACGAGATAACCTAAAACGTTAGCAATAATCACCAGCCCTGCAATCGTCCGCAGGTAGCGGTCTCGGTTCTGCCGAACCTGGTCTCGGCAAAGTAAACGGGCCAGCAGCGAGCCGAAGGCAACGCCGGCCAGAAAGAAGCCCAGCACATACGCGAAACTCTTGGCCGACCCTGCCGACACAAACGAATAGAGGCGGTACCATACAATCTCGTAGGACAAGGAGATGAAACCAGCAATCCCCGCAACCACAACCCCGACCCAAAAGGGAATCAATTGCAGGCGCTGTGCGATCTCGTCGAAGGCGGGCTTGGCCGTACTCGCGCGCCCACGACGGGCATAGTACGCCAAGACCGTGATGCCGATGGTCGCGTTGATTGCCGCCGCACTCGCCACCGATGCCGACATCCCGAGATGTCGCATGCTTACTTTGCCGGCGACGATGCATGCCGTCGCCGATCCAAGCGTGTTGACAAAATACAGCACGCCGACCGACCGCCCCACATTCCCCGAAACACGAACCACGTGTTCCACCAGCAGCGGCAGAGTCGCCCCCATCAGAGCCGTCGGGATCACTACCAGCACGAACGCGATCAAGCCAGTCTGCACCGTCGAAAGACCGCCGGTCATGTTGGCCACTCCGTGAAACAAGTGCAGTGACGAGATTCCGTACGCGGAGACGCCCAGCTCGGCGAATCCGAAGATGGCCAGCAGCGGAACACTCGGCTTTTCTGAGATATAGCCGCCGAGCAGGCTTCCCAATCCCAGGCCCAGCATGAACGCGCTCACCACCACGGTCACAGACTCCACATTGATCCCGTAGATTGCGAATAGCGCACGTTGCCAGACGATCTGATAGATGAGCGCCGGAAAGCCGGAAATAAAGAAGAGGACGTACAGCCAGATCATTGACCCTTCAAGATCGCGTCTCTGCTTTACCGTTGATATCAAAGTAGCTCCAGTGGGGAGTGGACCCCCGACGCACACTTCTCCTGGGCACATTTCTCGCATGCCCGATACGCCTCGCAATGTTTGGATTAGGTCCCTGTTCGGGTTGACGTCTCTGTGGGTTGGGTGGCTGTATTCTAGAGTGCCGAAGCCGTATCGGCAATAGCTTAGAATGTGAGCCCGCCAAAGGTCGCGGACGGCTGCCCTTTCGACGCGGGTTCCGAACCGGAGTGCGGGTTGATTGAGGTTAGTCTATGGTAGAAAGTGCGTCGGCGTGTTCGCGTTGTCGCAGGTCCGGCAAGAAACCCGCTAGCAACCCGATAGCCGGCAAGAAAGCGCAGATCCGGTAGACGGTATAAATCCCGTAAGCATCGGCGACGCGGCCCAAGACAGCCGCTCCTAGTCCGGCCACGCCGAAAGCGAAACCGAAGAACAGCCCGGAGATCATCCCTACCTTGCCGGGCACGAGTTCCTGTCCGAACACCACGATCGCGGGAAAAGCTGAAGCCAGCACCATGCCGATGATCACGCTCAGCACTCCGGTCCAGAAAAGGTTCACGTGCGGCAGCAGCAAAGTGAACGGCAGCACGCCCAGGATCGACACCCAGATCACATATTTGCGCCCGATACGATCGCCCACCGGTCCGCCCAGAAATGTGCCGAGCGCCACGGCCGCCAGAAAAATGGATAGGTGCACTTGAGCCCCTCGAATGGACACACCGAAGTGCTGGATCAGATAGAAGGTGAAGGAGCTGGTCAGGCTCGTCAAGTAAACGTATTTCGAGAAAATGAGCACCAGCAGGATGGCGACGCTGCGCTTGGCAGCGTTCTGCGGCAAGGTGATCCGTTCGAGACTCTTGCGACTTTCCTCCAGACGAGACAAACCGTGGTCGCGATACCAAACTGCGACGTTCCACAACAC